>NZ_JBYSXE010000014.1:0-80343 GCF_058781925.1 Sphingobium sp. FW306-1B-F04DB
CCGACCCCGAAGACGACCATGCACCCGGCAAACGATCAACCAGAAAGGACTTGCGTTATAGCGCGCGATTAGACGACTTCATCTGGCTCAATTTCCTGTTGAGCTATGCGAGCCGGATACCGGATCCGACGCGTATGCATATCGGCCTCGTCTTCGTGCCGATCGTGCTCGCCGCGCTGGGACTGCGCATCGCCGCTCGCCTGGCCGCGCGCCGTTCGCCGAAGCAGGCGCAGACGGCGTGAAGGACTCAGCCAACCCATCGGCCATCGGGCGCCGCCGATTGAATGCGGCTGCGCGCTCGTCCAATGTCCCGGCGGCATGAACGAACGCAAGATCATCCACATCGACATGGACGCCTTCTTCGCCTCGGTGGAGCAGCGCGACGATCCGGCACTGCGCGGTCTGCCTGTGGCCGTGGGCGGCGTGGGTCCGCGCGGCGTTGTGGCCGCCGCCAGCTATGAAGCCCGCAAATTTGGCGTGCGCTCGGCGATGGCCTCGGTGACTGCCAGGCGCAAATGCCCGGAACTCGTGTTCGTGCCGCACCGCTTCGACGTCTATCGCGCGGTCTCGCGGCAAATTCGCGGCATCTTTGCCGACTATACCGACCTCATCGAGCCGCTGTCGCTCGACGAAGCCTATCTCGACGTCACGGAGGATCGGCGCGGCCTCGGCTCCGCTACCGCGATCGCGCAGGAGATCCGCGCCAGAATCCGCGAGGAAACGCAGCTCACCGCGTCCGCCGGGGTCTCATACAACAAGTTCATCGCCAAGCTCGCCTCCGACCAGAACAAGCCCGACGGCCTGTGCGTGATCCCGCCGAGCAAGGGCCCGGCATTTGTCGCGACCTTGCCCGTCAACAGGTTCCGCGGCGTCGGTCCGGTGACCGCGCGCAAGATGGAAACGCTCGGCATCCGGACGGGTGCGGACCTCCGCGCGCAGACCATCGAGTTCCTCGCGAGGCATTTCGGCAGCAGCGCAGAATATTTCCATCTGGCCTCTCGCGGCATCGACCACCGCGCGGTCGTGCCCGATCGTCCGCTGAAGTCGATCGGTGCGGAGACGACGTTCGAGCGCGATCTCGTCAGTGAAGCCGCGGTGATCGAGGCGCTTTCGGACATCATCGCGGCGCTGGAGCGGCGCCGGTCGCGCGCCGACACGTCGGGCAGAACGGTGACGTTGAAGGCGCGCTACGCCGACTTCCGGACGGTCACGCGTTCACGCACGCTGCCGCAGGCGCTCGGCGATGTTGACGCGATCGCCGGCGTCGCGCGCGGCCTCGTATCGGATCTGCCCGATCCGGCGGCGGGTATAAGATTGCTCGGCGTCACCCTTGCCAATCTCGTACAGCCTGAGGCAGGGGACGATGAGCAGCGCCCCCTGCCCTTTCACTAGCGGCACGTCCGCGGCTTGCGCCGCATTGGCCACCCGCCACCGCAAGGCCGATGGCGAATATGCGTAGCGCCAGCCTTGGCGCATGTCCCGTCAGCGACTAGGGCCATTTGATGCTTCGCCTCTCCGGACTCGCTCTCCCTCTCGACCATGAACCCGAGGCGCTGCCTCAGGCGATCTGCGCGCGGCTCGGTATCGCGCCAGCCGAACTTCGGGGCCACACCATCTATCGCCGCGGCAACGACGCGCGGCGCAGGAACGCGATCCAGCTCGTCTATACGCTCGATATCGAACTGGACGACGAGGCGATGGTGCTCGCGCGCTTTGCCGACGACAAGGACGTGCGGCCGACACCGGACATGCAGTATCGCTTCGTGGCGCAGGCCCCCGCCAGCTGGTCGGGCCTGCGGCCGGTGGTGATCGGCGCGGGACCGTGCGGGCTGTTCGCCGGGCTGATCCTCGCGCAGATGGGCTTCAAGCCCATCATCCTCGACCGCGGCAAGGTGGTGCGTGAGCGGACCAGGGACACCTGGGGGCTGTGGCGCCGCGCCGAGCTCAACCCCGATTCCAACGTCCAGTTCGGCGAGGGCGGCGCGGGCACATTCTCCGACGGCAAACTCTATTGCCGCGTCAAGGACCCGCGTTTCCTCGGCCGCAAGGTGCTCGAGGAGTTCGTCAAGGCGGGCGCGCCCGACGATATCCTCTGGGAAGCGCACCCGCATATCGGCACCTTTCGCCTCGTCACCATGGTCGAGAGCATGCGCCGGACGATCGAGGAGCTGGGCGGCGAATATCGCTGGCAGACGCGCGTCGACGATCTCGAGCTCGAACGACTGCCTGACGGCAGGCAGCGGCTGCGCGGCCTGCACCTGCATGACGGGAGTTTCCTCGAGGCCGATCACGTCGTGCTCGCGGTCGGGCACAGCGCACGCCCCACATTCGAGATGCTCCACCGGCGCGGCGTGCATATCGAGGCAAAGCCGTTCTCGATCGGCGTCCGCATAGAGCATCCGCAGAGCTGGGTCGATCAGGCGCGTTTCGGGAAATGCGCCGGGCATCCCGATCTGGGCGCCGCCGCCTACAGCCTCGCGCATCACTGCGCGAACGGACGGACGGTCTACAGTTTCTGCATGTGTCCCGGCGGGCGCGTGGTCGCCGCCACGTCGGAGGAAGGCCGCGTCGTCACCAACGGCATGAGCCAGTATTCGCGCGCCGAGTTCAATGCCAATTCGGGACTGGTCGTCGCGATCGATCCGGCGCGCGACTATCCCGAAGGTCCGCTTGCGGGCATCGCGCTTCAGCGGCACTGGGAGGATCTGGCCTTCATCGCGGGCGGTTCCTCCTATTGGGCGCCGGGGCAGAAGGTCGGCGACCTTCTCGCGGGCCGGCCTTCGACCGAATTGGGCGAGGTCATCCCCTCGTATAAGCCGGGCGTGACGATGACCGACCTGTCGCAATGCCTGCCGCCCTTCGTCATCGAGGCATTCCGTGAGGCACTGCCCGCCTTCGGCCGCCAGATCGCACGCTACGACCATCCCGATGCGGTGATGACGGGCGTCGAGACGCGCACATCCTCGCCGGTGCGCATTACGCGCGGACCGGACTTCCAGAGCCTCAATGTCGAACGGCTGTTCCCGGCGGGCGAGGGCGCGGGCTATGCAGGTGGTATCCTCTCGGCCGCGATCGACGGGATCAAGGCGGCCGAGGCGGTGGCGCGCAGCATCATGGCCGCGAGCCGCTAACTTTGCGCGGACAGGGCGGCATTGAATGCCGTCCGCCCGGTGCCATTTCGCGGAAAGGCCCGGACCGCCTCGCGGCGCCGCTGGCACACGTGCCCCCCGAGAATGGTGGCGCGATGCCGACCGCAGGCGAGGTGGAACTATACTTCGGTAGGATAGGCGATTGATCGGTCCTCTGCGATCTTCCGGCCGCTCACCGAGATCGGCGCCATTACAGGCTTAGTGTCGTTCCAAAGCTCACATCCGACGGAGTGCTTCATGGACTTGATCAGCGAAACGTTCAGTCTGACGCGGCGGCAGGTGCTCGATGGAGTCGTCATCGCCGGCGCTTTTGCAGGTGTATCCGGATTGGTCGGTAGTGCCGATCTGCTCGGAAAGGTCCCAGTAGGAGATTCACAAATGGGTACGATCAAGACCAAGGACGGAACGGAAATTTTCTACAAGGATTGGGGCCCGAAAAATGCCCAGCCCATCGTGTTCCACCACGGCTGGCCGTTGAGCGGCGATGACTGGGACACCCAGATGCTGTTTTTCCTGAGCCACGGTTACCGCGTCATCGCGCATGACCGTCGCGGTCACGGCCTCTCGACCCAGACCGATGTCGGGAGTGACATGGACACCTATGCCGCCGACGTTGCGGAGCTGGTCGAGGCACTGGATCTCAAGGGCGCGGTTCATATCGGCCATTCCACGGGTGGCGGCGAGGTCGCGCGTTATGTGGCGCGCGCCAAGCCCGGCCGGGTGTCGAAGGCGGTGCTGGTCGGCGCGGTCCCGCCCGTGATGGTGAAGTCGGACAAGAATCCCGGCGGCACCCCGGTCGAGGCGTTCGACGGCCTGCGTGCGGCGCTCGCAGCAAACCGTGCCCAGTTCTATCTCGACCTCGCGAGCGGCCCTTTCTACGGTTTCAACCGTCCGGGCGCCAAGGTCAGCGAGGGCACGATCCGCAACTGGTGGCGCCAGGGCATGATGGGCGCGGCCAAGGCGCACTATGACTGCATCAAGGTCTTCTCCGAGACCGACTTCACCGAAGACCTGAAATCGTTCAAGTTCCCGACGCTGATCATGCATGGCGACGACGACCAGATCGTGCCGATCGCCGATGCCGCGCTGCTATCGGCCAAGCTGGTGCCCGGCGCGGAGCTGAAGGTTTACAAGGGCTTTCCGCATGGCATGCTGACCACGCATGCAGATATCCTCAATCCGGACCTGCTCGCCTTCGTCCGCAAGTAACACCCGAAAGCGCCGGAGGTGCGGCCCCTAAACGGCTATCGCACCTTCGGCAATTGATCAGTCCGCCGCGCGGTAACGC
The DNA here is from genome assembly GCF_058781925.1 of Sphingobium sp. FW306-1B-F04DB. Taxonomy (NCBI): domain Bacteria; kingdom Pseudomonadati; phylum Pseudomonadota; class Alphaproteobacteria; order Sphingomonadales; family Sphingobiaceae; genus Sphingobium; species Sphingobium sp. FW306-1B-F04DB. The sequence goes on from NZ_JBYSXE010000014.1 coordinate 4,438, forward strand.
GTGGCGGACGTATCGCGTACGCCCAGGCTCTCGGCCATGCGCACGAGATCGGCGAGCGACTGCGCCCCCATCTTGCGCATCAGGTTGCCGCGATGGATCTTCACCGTGATCTCGCTGACCCCAAGCTTGCCCGCGACCTGCTTGTTCATCAGTCCCGCAGTCACCAACGCCATCACGTCGCGCTCGCGCGGGGTGAGCTGTTCGTACCGCGTGCGGACGTCTTCCCCCTCGCGCAGCTCGGAACGGCGCTGGCGATCGCGCTCGACCGCCTCATTGACCGCCGCAAGAAATTCCTCCTCGGCGAAAGGCTTGGCGAGAAAGTCGACAGCGCCGGCCTTCATGCCGCGGACCGTCATCGGAATATCGCCATGGCCGGTGATGAGGATCACAGGGACGTGCACGTCGCTCTCCAGCAGCGCCTGCTGAAAATCGAGACCGTCCGCGCCCTGGAGCCGGATATCGAGCACGAGGCAGGCCGCCTGGTCCGCATCGGCACAGGCGAGATAATCCTCGGGCCCCTCGAATGTCAGCGCCGCAAAGCCCGCGGAGCGCAGCAGGCTGTCCAGTGAGCCGCGCACCGCAGCATCATCGTCGATGATGCAGATCAGTGCCGGTTTCTCGCCCGTCTCGGTCATCGCGCCTCTCCTCGCCTCCTTGGACACCCCATGTCCGTTATCGCAGCATCGCTTCCACCTGATCGAGCAGCATGTCGGGATCAACCGGCTTCGCCAGAAAGGCGGCGGCGCCCAGGCTCGCCGATTGCTGACGCGCCGCGCGGGTCGGATAGGCCGTCATGACGATGACCGGGAAATCGCGGCCGATGCGATTGAGTTCCTGTTGAAGCGCCAGTCCGTCGATCCCGGGCATGTGCAGGTCGGTGATCAGGCAGTCGATCGCCGCGCGATCGGGCGAGGCCAGAAATGTCTCGGCCGACGCAAAGCTGCGCACCTGCATGCCCGCCGAGCGCAGATAATTTTCGAGGCTCGACCGGACGTCTTCGTCGTCATCGACGATGCAGATGGTATGCGATTGTCTCAACGCCTAACTCCTGCCTGGGCGACATGCGACCGAGGCTTCGCATCGCATTGCACCTTTCCAGATACCGATACCATCATACGGAGGTAGCGATTGCCGCCGCAGCTTCGGCGGTACGGACCGCCTGCGTCGGCAAGGTGAAGGCGATCGTCGCGCCATGCCCAGGATTGTTGGCCGCAGCGATGCGTCCGCCCTGCGCCTCGATGATCGAGCGGCAGATCGACAGTCCCATGCCCATCCCATCGCTCTTGGTGGTGAAGAATGGCTCGAAGATGCGTGCCGGCTCGCCCGCAATACCGTCCCCGCTGTCCTCGACCGCCACGCGCACCATGCCATCCCCCTCGGGTGCGATCGCGATGCGCAATGCGCGCGGCCGGCCATCCACATGCTGCATCGCCTGGATGCCGTTCATCAGCAGATTGACGAGCACCTGCTGGATCTGCACGCGATCGCCAACCACCGCGGGGAGGTCGCCATCGCCGATGCGCTGCACCAATACATGCGCCGCGCCGGCCTCGCGTCCGATCAGCGCAACCGCTTCATCGACCAGTTGGTCCAGTCGCAGCGGCTCCATTTCGGGAGTTCCCTTGCGCGCCAGCGCACGGACGCGCGCGATCACATCGGCGGCGCGGGTACCGTTGGCCACGATCTGGTCGAGGCAATTGGCCACCTCGTCCGTCTCCGGCACTTCGCGTGAAAGCCAGCGCTTGCCTGACTTGCCATAGTTGATGATCGCCGACAGCGGCTGGTTGACCTCATGGGCGATCGAGGCGGCAAGCTGACCGAGCGTCGAGACCCGCGCGGCGTGGGCCAGCTCGGCTGAAGCCTGCTCGATCCGCGCGCGGGCCTCGTTACGCTCGGTCACGTCGAGCGCCATCATCAGCGCGCGCGACCAGAGTTCGCCTTCGCGCAGCAGACGAATGCGCAGCACGACCTGGATGGGGCGACCGTCGAGCGTAAGGTAGCGCACTTCCTTTTCGACCATTTCCGCGCCTTCGAGGAGGGCAGCGAATATTTCTGCGATAACCGCCGCGGTACCGGGCGCAGGGTCGCCAATGACACTGCGTCCGATCAGTTGCTCGCGGCCCGTGGCGCCGAACAGCGCTACAGCGGCCTGGTTGGCATCACCGATCACCGCCTTTTCGGCTGCATCGCGCACGACATCGGGATGCGCGGCAAGCCAGCCGCGCAGGCTGGATCCTTCGGGCACCGCGCCAAGCAGGTGCCGCCGCGTGGCCGACCAGTCCGATTCCCAGATCGCGAAGCCGGCCGCATCGAAGATCGTTCGATAACGCTGTTCGGACCGTCGCCGTTCGGCTTCGGTGCGCAGTTGCCCAAGCGAGAGCAGCGTCGTTGCCGTGATTGCGACCAGGCTGACGCCCACGCGCACATAGGCCGAATCAATCGGGTCTCCGAGATGATCGGCGGCAAAGGCAAGGAGGGTGAGCGCACCGCAGCCGAGCCCGGCGCCGATCACAGCCCGGCGGCCGCTGGCCTGCGCCACCAACAGCACGACGATGATATAGAGGACGGCGACCGCCCCTTGGAGCGGGCTGAGCAGGTCCGCCGCGAAGATCGCAAGGGCCACCACGCCGGCGCCCGTCGCGAGAGCGGGCCTCCGCTCCCAGAAATGCCCCGATGCTTCGCCCGCCGCGCGTGCCATGGTCACTGCCTTTTCCCGACGCCCCGTTGGCCGCCGCACCTAGTATAGATCGCCCCAATACTACCAACCAGTCCGGCGGGACGGACATAACCCTAAGTATGATTGGTCGGTGGGCGTTCCGGGCTTAATTTGCCTCTGCCCCCGAGAGACCGCGCTCCGGTCTCCCCCCATCCCAGCCGGAGCCGGCGAGGCCCGGGAAGCCACGATGCTTCCCGGGCCTCCATTTTTCGACAGACGTGCCGGCCACGCCGACGTCGTCGCGACCGCGGATAAAGCCTATGGATGGATGCGGCCCGCGCCCCTTGAGCGTAGAAGGGCTGCCTCACGAAGAGGAGTTGGCATCTTGATGCTCGATCGGCGCACCTTCTCGATAGCTGTGGCGGCGGGCGCCGCCGCTTCGCTCGTCTCGACGCGCGGCCGTGCCGCGACGCCCCCGCCCCCCGTCGCGCGCAATGCCGTTCTGGCGCATGGCCTGTTCGCGGACGGGTCGTGCTGGTCGGACGTCATCGCCCGGTTGCAGGCGACGGGCGTCAATACGGTCGCGGTTCAGAACCCGCTCACGAGGTTCCCGGAGGCAGTCGCCGCAGTCGAGCGCGTGCTGGCCCGGCAGGACGGCCCTACCGTTCTGGTCGGGCATTCCTTTGCGGGCATGCTCGTGACCGAGGCGGGCACGCATCCCAACGTCTCCGCGCTGGTCTATGTGGCGGCGCGTGCGCCCGACGCGGGCGAGGATTATGCCGCGCTCGCCGCCCGGTTCCCGACGCCGCCCGCCAGCGCCGGCATCGTCTACGATGGTGATGAAGGACTGTTGAGCGAGGCCGCATTCCTCCGCGACTTTGCGGGCGATCTGCCGGCGGCCAGAGCGAGGATACTCTATGCGGTGCAGCAACCCTTCCGAAAGGCCTTGCTCGCGGGCAGAGCGACGCAGGCGGCCTGGCGCTCCAAACCGAGTTTCTATGCCGTCTCGAGCGAGGATCGCACCATCAATCCCGATCTCCAGCGGTTCATGGCGAGACGCATGGGCGCCAGGACGGTCGAAGTGAAGGCGAGTCACCTCTCGCTCATCTCGCATCCCGACGCGATCGCGCGCCTCATCCTGGACGCCGCCGGCGCGCGTAATACCCAAGGCACTCGCAAGGAAACCTCACAATGAACGAACTGCTCGAAAAGATCATCGACGCGCATGGCGGCATGGATCGCTGGAACAGCTACACGACCATCGAGGCCACGATCGTGAGCGGCGGCGGCCTCTTCGCGCTGAAGGGTATCCCGCAGGATCCGGCACCACGCCGAATGATCGCCTCGCTTCACGAAGAACGCGCGTCGGTCATGCCCTTTGGCGCACCCGATCAGCGCAGTTCCTTCACCCCCGAACGGATCGCGATCGAGAAGCTCGATGGTACCGTGGTCGCCGAACGCTTGGCGCCCAGAGACTCGTTCGCTGGCCATCAGTTGGACACGCCGTGGGATCCGCTCCACCGCGGATATTTCAACGGCTACGCACTGTGGACCTATTTCACCACCCCCTTTCTGCTCGCAATGCCCGGCGTGCGCGTCGAGGAGCAGGAGCCGTGGGTCGAAGCCGATGAGACATGGCGCGTGCTGCGCGCCTGGTTTCCGGGATCGATCGAATCGCATTGCGCGATGCAGGATTTCTTCTTCGGAGAAGACTTTCTGCTGCGCCGCCACGACTATCGCGTGAACATCGCGGGCGGGTTCGAGGCGGCGCAGCTGACGTCGGATTATGTCGAGGCCGGCGGCATCCGGCTGCCGACGAAACGCCGCGCCTATGCGCGCGGCCCCGGTCGCAAACCGATCGAGGAACTGGCCCTCGTCCGGATCGATATCAGCGAAGTCCGGTTCGAGTAGCCGCTCACCCTGACCGGTCTCGGCAACGGTTTCGCCATTACGTTCGGGTCCGCTGGCAAACCGTCAATATCGAGGAACTTTGCGACGGTCTGGCATTTTTAGAGGCATGATGATGAAGCCATTCCTCGCCCGTCGTCAGGCGCGTGCGTTGCGCCTGAACCGCGAGGCTCATAATTGCATCCGCATTGCTGTTGCCGAGGCCGATGCCCATAGCGCCGCGCTGCTTATCGACGAGGCGCTGAAGCTGTCGCTCCGCGCCCGCGAGCTTGGACGCTGACCAGCTGAGACACACGCTGTTGGAGGGAGCTGTCGGCGGCAACAGGGGAACATGTGCCCGCCGACAGCCCAAATTGCAGTCTCGAAACAGGCCGTAGCGACCCCGTTGGTCTGCTCGAATGCGACTGCAAGCGCCGCCTCCCGTGCCTCGACACCCAGAACTATGCCTTTGGCAACGATGAAGCGCGGTCCTGCGATCCCGATACCCCCCAGCATGGCTCACAGATACCGCCCGGCATTCATTGACGTCAGCGTTCAGCCGCAAGGTTGCGACAATCGAACGCGATCCAGTGATTAGCGGCCCAAAGCTCGGGCCGCATCCGGGTGACACGTTAAATTATTGAAATATTGTAAAAATCGTGAAACACGATATGAAGCAACGCCACTGAGCTTGCCCGCAGGTACTCGGGTGCATCTTGCTAATGCGCCGTCACATGTCCGCCAAGAACGCATATTTTTGAGAGATAGTCACATGGACCTGACCTGCTCGGGGCAGTCGCACAGCGACTGTGAGAAAGTGCATGAACTGATCAGCCGGATCGGTGATCGCTGGACGTTGCGCGTTGTCGTTCTGCTTCGGGCAGAACCGTTGCGCTTCAACCAGATACGGCGGTCGATCGACAGCATTTCGCATCAGATGCTGTCACGAACGCTCAAGGCGCTTGAGCGCGACGGCATGATCACGCGCACGGTGCGCCACAGCGTGCCGCCGCAGGTCGAATACGCCTTGACCCCGCTCGGGTACTCGCTTGCGGAGGCCGGGCTGCAGCTCGGCAGCTGGGCAGCTGAGCATATCGCCGCGATCGACCGCAACCGCGCGCTATATGACGCGCTGGAAGAGACCGGGTGAATTACGTTCGCGAATCGGTGCGCCGGGCTTCTCCCCGGCGCACCGTTGGGCGCGATGGCTCAGGCGGCTGCTGCCAGCTGGGGCAGGCCGACGCCAGCCAGCTGTTCGGCCGCCGCGGCAATGACGCGCTCCGCTTCGCCCAGCGCGAGGCCCTCGGCGCGAACGAAGGTCACATCGGCAACCCCCATGAAGCCGAGCATCGCGCGCAGATGCGGTTCCTGCGCGTCGAACGGCGCAAACGGCCCCTCGGTGTACACACCGCCGCGCGTCTCGACGACGACGACGGGCTTGGGGCCCACCAGCCCCTTGGGGCCGTCCTCGCCATAAGCGAAGGTCGCGCCGGCGCGCAGCACATGGTCGAACCAGGCCTTGAGCGACGAGGGAATGCCGAAATTGTACATCGGTGCGCCGATGACCACCATGTCCGCATCCAGAAGCTCGGCGATGAGCTGATCCGCAAGCTCGCGCACCGGCTGCGCGGCTTCGGTTTCGGGCGCGGGGCGGCCGATGCCGGCCAACGTATCGGTCGTGACGTGCGCGATCGGCGCGCGACCGAGGTCATGTTCGACGACATCGAGTTCGGGCCGCGCCGCCTTTACCCGCGCAACGAGATCATCCACCAGCCGGTTGGAAACCGAGGCGTCACCGCCCGCGCTGCTTTTGATCACCAGAATGCTGCCCATCTTGAGTCTCCTTGACTGGCATTGATACGTGACGCCCAGATAGGACGCTGCTAGCGTTGCAAGAAGATAACCTTTCCGCATATTGGTGTTGCACAAAATGGAACGCTCGAACTTCGATCTCGATGATGTGCTGTGTTTTCTGCGGGTTATCGAGTCGGGCAGCTTTGCGCGTGCCGGCGACCGGCTGGGCGTCTCCAAATCGATCGTCAGCCGACGCATTGCACGGCTCGAGGAACGGCTTGGCGCACGACTGCTCACGCGCAACGCGCGCGGCGCGATTCCGACGCAGATCGGCGCCGAATATCATCATCGGCTGGCGGCGATATTGGGCGAACTCGAAGCCGCCAATGAGGCGGTCGGCCGCGCGGTGTCAGAGGTCGCGGGCGCGATCCGACTGGCCGCACCGATCAGCTTCGGCGTCGACCATCTCGCCCCCGTGCTCGCCGAATTCGCCAGGCTGCATCCGAAGGTCGAACTCGACATCGTGCTTGAAGATCGACGGATCGACCTGCTTGCCGAGCATTTCGACCTTGCGGTCCGTATCCTGTCGGATCCGCCCGACAGCAGCCTTGTCGCACGCCGGCTGGCGCCCGTCCGTGCGGTCGTTGTCGCCAGCCCGGCCTATCTCGATCGCCACGGCCGGCCCGCGCATCCTAACGATCTCGCCGCTCATGAGGTGCTTTTCTACGGCAACGTCGAAGCCGGCGCCGAGTGGCGGTTCAGGATCGCCGGGCGATGGCAGCGCGTGCGTGTCGCCAGCCGGGTGCGCGTCAACAACGGCGACGCGCTCCGCGAAATGGCGCGCGCCGGACTGGGCATCGCGGTCTTTCCCGCGTTCATTGCATCAAAGGCGCTCGACGACGGCAGCCTCGAAGTGCTGCTGCCCGACTGGCCGCTTCCCGAGGCCGGGCTTTACGCGGTCGTGCCCCCGGGGCGCGGGTCGATCGCGCGGGTTCGCGCGCTCGTCGATCATCTCGCGACGGCCTTTGGTCCCCAGCGCGGCACCGCCTGAAGCGACGCGAACAGCGATCTCAGGCACGCGCCGGCTTCGCTCCGCCAAGAATCGGCATCGCGCTCAGCAGAACGACCAGCGCCAGTAGCAATGCGACAAGCCAGTCGATGAAATAGCTCTGCAACGCGACGGTCGCTCCCAATCCCAGCGCGGCGACCAGCAGTGCGCCGATCCAGCGCGCATGTCCCGCCTTGCGCGGGCGCCCTGCCTCGATGAGCGCCTGAACAGCATCTGCCTGCGCTATCGAATACCCGCTCGCCAGAAAGGCGTCGAGATCCACCCGCGCGCCTTGCCAGCCGAGCACCGCGAAGCGTCGCAGCGACTCCAGCCGCGGATCGGCGAGTGCGTTGGGACGCCTGACGCCGAACAGCCATGCCACCAGGCGATCGCGGCGGCTGGGCGTGCGGAGGCTCGAAATCGGGTCGAAGCGCGCAACAGCGACGATCTGACGTTCGACGGTGGAAAGGCTTTCGGCGCGACGCGCGGGGGCCTCGACTTCGAGCCACTGACGAAGATCGCTGATGATGTCGGCTTCATGGGCGGTCTTGAGCACGGTCGGTCTCCTCTGCTTCTGTGGAGCCAGCCTAGGATTGGGAGACGCGACGCGCCGTCGGCGCCTTTCGACGATTGTCGCAAGATTGCGATAGCCGCACCGGTTGAGACCAGCACAGCTTCGCGTGCGCCAAATGCGCCACTAGGCCGATCGGGCATGTTTGATATAAGGTGCTGCAATCCGGTGCGGCCGATCGTGTGTCTGGGGGGGCTGGCTGTCCGGGGTGGCAAGTGTAATGCGTCGCGCCCTGTCAGCTCGCCGTCATATTGCTTTGCCACTTTGTGTATTCGCGGGCGACGACTGTCGTCCCGCAAGCAGGGAAAGGACCGGATCACGCCATGCAATCCCCAGACGATTTCGGAATGTCGCGCCGAGGCGTTCTCGTCGGCAGCGCGGCATCGGTGACGGCGGCCGCCGTGCATCCCGCCGAGGCCGCGGCGCCCAGACCCGCTCCCCCTCCGACCGCGAAGCTTTCCTTCACGGTCAACGGCAAGCCCCGCAAGCTGGAGCTCGACACGCGCACGACGCTGCTCGACGCGCTGCGCGAGCATCTGCAGCTGACGGGGACGAAGAAGGGCTGCGACCACGGCCAGTGCGGCGCCTGCACCGTCATCGTCAACGGAAAGCGGATCAATTCGTGCCTCAGCCTCGCTCTGATGCACGACGGCGACAGCATCACGACGATCGAGGGGCTGGGCACGCCCGAAAAGCTGCATCCGATGCAAGCGGCGTTCGTCGTGCATGACGGTTATCAGTGCGGTTATTGCACGCCCGGCCAGATCTGCTCGGCGGTGTCGGTGCTCGAGGAAATCAGGGCGGACATTCCCAGCCATGTCAGCGCCGACCTCACCGTCCCTGCGCAGATGACCGCGGTCGAGATGCGCGAGCGGATGAGCGGCAATATCTGCCGCTGCGGCGCCTATTCCAACATCATCGAGGCGATGACCGAGGTTGCGGGAGGCAAGGCATGAAATCCTTCACCTATGAACGCGCCAAGTCGCCCGCCGAAGCAGCCGCGGCCGCGGCGCGCACGTCGGGCGCCCGCTTCATCGCGGGCGGCACCAATCTGCTCGACCTGATGAAGCTCGAGATCGAGACGCCCGCGCACCTGATCGACGTCAACCGCCTCGCGCTCGACAAGATCGAAGCGACGAGCGACGGCGGGCTGCGCATCGGCGCGCTGGTGCGCAATACCGAGCTCGCCGCCGACAAGCGCGTGCGCCGCGACTATGGCCTGTTGTCGCGCGCCATCGTCGCGGGCGCTTCCGGCCAGTTGCGCAATCGCGCGACGACGGCGGGCAACCTGCTCCAGCGCACGCGCTGTCCCTATTTCTACGACACCAACCAGCCCTGCAACAAACGCCAGCCGGGCAGCGGCTGCGCCGCGATCGGCGGCGTCAACCGCACGCTGGCGGTGATCGGCGCAAGCGAGGCCTGCATCGCGACGCACCCCAGCGACATGGCGGTCGCGATGCGCGCGCTCGACGCCGGCGTCGAAACGGTGCGCCCCGACGGCAAAACCCGCACCATTGCGCTCTCGGATTTCTATCGCGCGCCCGGCGATACGCCGCACCTCGAGACCGTGCTCGAAGCGGGAGAGCTCATCACCGCGGTGACGCTGCCCAAGCCCGTCGGCGGGACGCACATCTATCACAAGGTTCGCGATCGTGCGTCCTACGCCTTCGCGCTGATCTCGGTCGGCGCGATCATCCAGCGCGACGGTACCGGCCGTGTCGCGCTGGGCGGCGTCGCACACAAGCCGTGGCGGGTGGACGCCGCCGAGGCCGAAATGCCGCGCGGCGCCAAGGCGGTCACATCCGCACTGCTCGCGGGCGCGAAGCCCAGCCACGAGAACGCATACAAGCTGCCGCTGGTCGAGCGCACGCTCGCCGGCGTTATGGCGCAAGCGAGGGCCTGAGCCATGAAATTCGACACTCCCGCCACCACCAACCCGATCGACCAGCTCAAGGTTGTCGGGAAGCCCACCAACCGCATCGACGGTCCGCTCAAGACGTCAGGCCTCGCACCCTATGCCTATGAGCGACACGATGTCGTGCCCAATCAGGCCTATGGCTATATCGTCGGCTCGGCGATCGCCAAGGGTCGGATCACCGCGATCGACCTGGCCGACGCCAAGGCCGCGCCCGGCGTCCTCGCGATCGTGACCGCGCAGGATGCGGGCAAGCTCGGCAAGGGCGACTTCAACACCGCCAAGCTGCTCGGCGGGCCCGAGATCGACCATTACCACCAGGCGATCGCCGTGGTGGTCGCCGAGACGTTCGAGCAGGCGCGCGCCGCAGCCGCGCTGGTCAAGGTCGACTATGCCCGCGGCAAGGGCCGCTTCGACCTGGCGGCCGCGAAGGACTCGGCGCCAGCGCCTCCGCCGGGCGGGTTCGGCGGCCCGCCCGACACAGCGGTCGGCGACTTCGCCGCCGCCTTCGCCGCCGCGCCGGTCAAGCTCGACGCCACATACACCACGCCCGACCAGTCGCACGCGATGATGGAGCCGCATGCGACCATCGCGGCCTGGGAAGGCGACAAGCTGACGCTGTGGACCTCCAACCAGATGATCAACTGGGGCAAGGGCGACGTCGCCAAGACGCTCGGCATCCCCAGGGAGAATGTGCGGCTGGACTCGCCCTATCTCGGCGGCGGGTTCGGCGGAAAGCTCTTCGTGCGCACCGATGCAATCATGGCGGCGCTGGGTGCCAGGGCGGCCAAGCGCCCGGTCAAGGTCGCGCTCGCGCGGCCGCTGATGGCCAACAACACCACCCATCGCCCGGCGACGATCCAGCGCATCCGGATCGGCGCGACGCGCGACGGAAAGATCACCGCGATCGGCCATGAGGGCTGGTCGGGCGACCTACCCGGCGGCGGACCGGAGACGGCGGTCAACCAGACCCGCCTGCTCTATGCCGGTGCCAACCGCATGACGGCGACGCGGCTCGCGGTGCTCGACCTGCCCGAGGGCAATGCAATGCGCGCGCCGGGCGAGGCACCCGGACTGATGGCGCTCGAGATCGCGATGGACGAGATGGCGGAAAAGCTGGGCATGGACCCGGTCGAGTTCCGCATCCTCAACGATACGCAAGTCGATCCCGAGCAGCCGGGGCGCCGCTTCTCGCAGCGCCGGCTGGTCGAGTGCCTGAGGACCGGCGCCGAACGCTTTGGCTGGGACAAGCGCAACTCCAAGCCAGGCACGCGGCGCGAAGGACGCTGGCTGATCGGCATGGGCGTCGCCGCCGCACTCCGCAACAACCTGCTGACCAAGTCGGCCGCGCGCGTGCGGCTCGATGGGAAAGGCGTGGTCACGGTCGAGACCGATATGACCGACATCGGCACCGGCACCTACACCATCATCGCCCAGACCGCTGCGGAGACGATGGGCCTGCCGCTCGACAAGGTGGTGGTGCGGCTCGGCGATTCCGATTTCCCGGTCTCATGCGGCTCGGGCGGGCAATGGGGCGCCAACAACTCGACCGCCGGCGTCTATGCCGCCTGCATGAAGCTGCGCGAGACAGTGACGCAGAAGCTTGGCTTCAACGCGACCGACGCGGTGTTCGCCGACGGCCAGGTCCGCTCGGGCAACCGTAGCGTGCCGCTCGGAGACGCGGCGCGAAGCGGCGAGATCGTCGCCGAGGACTTCATCGAATATGGCGACCTCGACAAGCAATATCAGCAGTCGACCTTCGGCGGCCATTTCGTTGAGGCCGCCGTCGACGCCGCGACGGGCGAGATGCGCATCCGCCGGATGCTAGCGGTCTGCGCTGCGGGGCGCATCCTCAATCCCAAGGCCGCGCGCAGCCAGGTGATCGGCGCGATGACGATGGGTGTCGGCGCCGCACTGATGGAGGAACTCGCGGTGGACAAGCGCTTCGGCTTCTTCGTGAACCACGATCTCGCGGGCTACGAGGTTCCCGTCCACGCCGACATCCCGCATCAGGAGGTGATCTTCCTCGACGAGGTTGATCCGATGTCGTCGCCGATGAAGGCCAAGGGCGTCGGCGAACTCGGCATTTGCGGGGTCGGCGCGGCGGTCGCCAATGCGATCTACAACGCAACCGGCGTGCGCGTGCGCAATTACCCGATCACGCTCGACAAGCTGCTCGATCGGCTACCGGCCATCGCGTGATCGCATGAACCGCGATCAGCCGGCCCGCCCTGGCGTCCCCGGCAGGTCCCCGGGCCTGTCGATGTCGGCGAGTTCGTCCGCGCCTGCCGGCACACGCACGGCCGATGCGAGCAGCGCGCGGCCACCCGCGTCGCCCTGCATGCGTTGCAGTGCGTCGAAGCGCGATCGCGCGAACAGCGCGGGCGGCATCGCTGCGCCCCCCGTTTCGGAGGCGATGACCGGCGCCTCGACCGGATCGAAGCGCACCAGCAGCGCGCGCAGATGGTCCAAGGTCACAAACGGCATATCCGCCAGGCAGACAAGCGCGGCGTCGACCCCGCCCCCAGCGGCGCGGCCGATGCCCAGCGCAAGCGAATGCGAAAGCCCCTTTTCCACCTCGGGGTTGGCGACGACCTCGAAGCCAAGCGCCTCAAATGGCGCGGCAAGTGCGCTATCAGCCCCGCTGCACACCGCGATCCGCTGCGCCGTCCCGAGCTCGGCGATCCGCCGCGCGGCATGGAGCGCAAGCGGCGCACCACGCACTTCCACAAGCAGCTTGTCCTCCCCCCCGAAGCGTTGCGATCGCCCGGCCGCGAGAAGGATCGCTGCGATGTTTCCGGCGTCGATCATATGCCATCCCTTTCTCCGCGCCCCGCGCGAGCGCGAGGCACCACGACCATGATAGCAAGCACGCCCGCCGAAATATTGCGCTTTGTCCTCGCGCGGACGGACGAGGGCCACGACACGGTTCTGGTGACATTGATCGGCATCGAGGGATCCTCGTCGCGCGCGCTCGGCGCGCAGATGGCGGTGGCCGCCGACGGCCGCTATGCCGGCTCGCTCTCGGGTGGCTGCATCGAGGCCGCGATCGTCTCCGAAGCGCTCGATGCGCTGGCGGGCGGCCAGGCAAAGGTCGTCCGCTTCGGCCTCGGTTCGCCCTATATCGACATACGCCTGCCCTGCGGCGGCGGCATCGACCTGCTGTTCAATCCACGCCCCGACCCGCGTGCCGTCAGCGAGGCGCTGGCGCAGCTGGATGCGCGCCGAGCAGCGGTGCTGCACGTCTCCCAATCCGGCGTCCGCTATGGCGAGCCGAAGGCCGAAATACCTTGTTCCGGCTGGTCGGGCGACAGTTTCGAGGTCGCTTATGCACCCCGCCTCAGGATCGTCGCGATCGGCCAGGGCGAGGATGTGACGGCCCTCGCGCGGCTCGCGCACGGCTTCCATGCCGACGTGACCGTGCTGACCCCCGATCGGCGCGCCATGACCGAACTGGTCGCGGCGGGCATCGACGCGATCGCGCTCGGCAAGCGCACCACCCTGCCTGTGGTCGCGACCGATCGCTGGACCGCGGTCGTCTTCCTCTTCCACGACCGCGACTGGGAAGAGGAACTGCTGCCCCAGGCGCTCGCGCTGCCCGGCTTCTATTATGGCGCGGTCGGAAGCCCGCGCACGCACGCCGCGCGGCTTGAAAGGCTGCACGACTCGGGCGTGCCCGAGCATCGCCGCCATGCGCTCCGCGGGCCGATCGGCCTGATCCCCGCGACGCGCGACCCGGCAACGCTCGCACTCTCGATCCTTTCCGAGATTGTCCAGGAATATGGTCGCGCCGCCGTTCCGGCCGCCGCCGCAATTCTGGAAGATCAACGCGCAGCCTGCGCCTTGCCTTAGCGCGCGCGCGCGAAGACAATGGCGGCGATGGCGCGCGACGGGGACACCAGCGATGGCGAGTGAAGCACAAGGCATCGATCTGCTGCCGATCGTGGCGCTGCTCGGATCGGCGACGATCGCCGCGCCTCTGTTCCAGCGGCTGAGGCTGGGCTCGGTGCTCGGCTATCTCGCCGCCGGCGTCGTGATCGGTCCTTTCGGCGTCGGCCTGATCACCGAGTCCGAACAGCTGCTCCACATCGCCGAACTCGGCGTCGTGATGTTCCTGTTCATCATTGGCCTCGAAATGCGCCCCTCGCGGCTCTGGGGGCTGCGCCGCGAGATTTTCGGGCTTGGGCTGACCCAGGTCGTCCTGTGTTCCTTGCTGCTCACCGGAGTCGGGGTCGCAACAGGATTTCCGGTGGCGCCTTCCTTCGTCGCGGGCGCCGGCTTCGTGCTGACCTCGACCGCGATCGTGATGCGGCTGCTTGAGGAACAGGGCCAGTTCTCGACCCCGCCGGGCCAACGCATCGTCGCGATCCTGCTGCTCGAGGATCTGGCGATCGTCCCGCTGCTCGCCGCGGTCGCCTTTCTCGCGCCGGTCGCACCGGGACAAGGCGACGGCGGCAGAGTCGATCTGGCGGCGGTTGCGATCGGAACGCTGTCGATCGTCGGCCTCGTGGTCGCGGGCCGCTACCTGCTCAATCCGATGTTCCGGCTTCTGGCAAATGTTCAGGGGCGCGAGGCGATGACCGCGGCGGCGCTGCTCGTCGTGCTCGGCGCGGCCTATGCGATGCAGCTGGGCGGGCTTTCGATGGCGATGGGCGCCTTCATCGCCGGCGTGCTGCTCTCCGAATCGATCTTTCGCCACCAGCTCGAGGCCGATGTCGATCCCTTCCGCGGCATCCTGCTCGGCCTCTTCTTCCTCGCGGTCGGCATGTCGCTCGATCTCGCGGTGGTGGCTGCCAACTGGTCGATGATCCTCTTCTACGTCGCCGCCTATATGGCGGTGAAGGCGCTCGCCATCTATGGCATCGCCCGCCTGTTCCGCGCGGCGCACGCCGAGGCGGTTCATCGTGCGGTGCTGATGGCGCAGGGCGGCGAGTTCGCCTTCGTCCTCTACGCCGCGGCGCGATCGGCGGGCATCATTACCGGCGAGCAGAATGCGATCCTGACCGCGATCATCATCCTGTCGATGGCGCTGACGCAGCTCGCGATGGCGTCGCTGCGGCACCTCAGCGGAAAGACCCCGCCCGCGGAGCCCGAAAGCGACATCCCCCTGGGACTGCATGCCGGCGCGCTCATCATCGGCTTCGGTCGGGTCGGCCAGATCGCGAGCCAGTTCCTGCTCGCGCGCGGACATGAAGTGTCGATCATCGATACCGATATCGAGATGATCGATGCCGCGCGGCAATATGACTTCAAGGTCTATTATGGCGACGGTACGCGGCTCGATATCCTCCACGCCGCGGGTGCCGAAAAGGCTGGCATCGTGCTCGTCTGCGTCGACGGCGCGCAGGCGGGGACGCGCATCGTCGAGCTGTTCAAGGCGCATTTCCCGCACGTGCGCGTGCTGGCGCGCGCCAGCGACCGCGTCCACGCGCTCGAGCTCGTCCGCGCGCATGTCGATTACCAGATCCGGGAAACCTTCGAATCCGCGCTCGTTCTGGGGCAGAAGGCGCTGGAGATATTGGGCGCTCCCGCGGCGGATATCAGCGCCTTCACCCAGCGCATACGCGAGCGCGACAAGCAGCGGATGAAAATGGAAATGGGCGGCGATCAACTCGCCGTTCGTGCGCTTTTCAGCGGCCGCGCCGAGAAGGCGGCGATCGATCTGGGGGATCGTCCGACGCGGCGGGAATGATTGCTTACAGCCGCCGCGAGACAAGTACGCACATCATGACGACGAGCGCGAGACCCGCACCCCGGAGCCCGTAGCGGGTCACGAGCGTGATGACGATCTCGGCCTTGGCGCGGGTCAGCAGCAAACAGCTGATCAGCGTCACGATCCAGTTCGCCTGCTGTCCTGCGATAAGCCGGGCTGTCACTTGTCTTCTCCCGCGATGCCGAATTGACATTGCGGTTGTACGAAGCCGGCGCGGGTGCCGCCGTCCGGCGCTTTTCGCCGCTGTCGCGGAATTGCGGTGCTGTGCTCAGATGGCGTGAAGGTTCAGGAAAATGGCCGCCGGAACGATCGTCGGCCGTGGCCTAGAGCCGGCGACGATACTCGGTCGGCGTTACCCCGGTCAGCTTGCGGAATGCCGCGGCAAAGGACGAGGGCGTCTGGTATCCAACGGTTAGCGCAATGTCGGTGACGGGCAGTGCGGGATCGGACAGCAGCTGGCGCGCACGAGCGATGCGCTGGCCCACCAGCCATTCGTGCGGCGTTCGCCCCGTTGCCTGCCGGAAGGCCGTGCAGAAATGAAAGCGGCTCAGGTTGACCTGCGCCGCGAGCTCGTCGAGGCCGATCTCCTCCTCCAGATGCTCGCGCATATAGCTGGTGACCTTCTTCACCTGCCACTCGGCCAGTCCGCGGCGCGGCGCCTCGATGGTCAGCGCGCCGAAGGAGGAATGCCCTCGCACCAGCTGAGTGCAGAGCAGGTCGAGCGCCTGTTCGACGAAGAGCCGCGATGACGGTTCCTCGACATCGGCCTCGCGCGCGAGCATTTCCATTACGCGCCCGGCTACGGGATCAGTGAAGCCGACGCGCCCGATCAGCTCGATCGACTTTCCGTCGGTGAGCTGTTCGGCCACCGATTGTAGCCGCTCGTCGGGCAGATAGACATGGCTGACCTCTATGGGCCCCGCAATGTCCCACCGGCCGTCATGCCCGCCCGGGATCAGCGTGATCGTGCCCGCGCGCGTGCGCGACGCGATGCGCTCGCCATCGGTGCGCCAGACGATGTCCTGCTCGTCATTGCCATAATAGGTCATGATGACATGCGTGGAGAGGCCCGGCAGCGTGTCGTGCAGCTCGCCGTGCGCCCAGCGTCGGGTCAGCCGTGTCTGCCCGCGCAGCACCTGATCGGCCATTGCGGGCGGCTTGTCGAGGATACGTCCGATTTCGCGTGCGGCGGCAGGTTCGCCCGTCGTCGACGTGTCATCGACCGCGACTTCGAAGACGCGTCCGTTCGCGAAAGTGGCGCGCAATCCATCCAAGACAGGAGCCTTTTTCAAAGACAAGCCGCACGGTGCGTGCGCGGGACTATATGGGAAGCGGCCGTCCCGCGCCAGCGCGTTGGTCGCGTGGAACGCCGCCAAAAGGAGCCGGGAGGCCCGCCGATCTCGGGCCTCCCGGCTTGCGGGGCTCAGGCCGCAGCGGTGGCTTCGGTCGCGAAATCGGTCGAGATCGAAACCGCGCGCCACGCGTCGAGAATGGCCGCGTCGGACTGATGCTTGGCCTCGATCGCGGCGACGGTGTCGCTGCCGAGCGGCAGCCGGACCGGCGGATTCTCGGCATCGGCGAACTTGACGAGCACCTCGGCGAGCTTGTCGGGATCGCCCGGCTGGCCGTGGTTGAGATCGACCGCAACCGAGCGGACCGCGCCCGCGGTGCCGTTATAGTCGTCGATGCGGTTGAGGCTGACCGTAAGCGAGCTTGAATCAAGGAAGTCGGTCCGGAAATAGCCGGGCTCGACCACCGTGACATGGATACCCAGCGGCGCGAGTTCGTGGTGCAGTGCCTCGGACAATCCTTCGACAGCGAACTTGGTCGAGCAATAGACCCCGAAGCCCGGACCCGCACGATATCCGCCGATCGACGAGATGTTGAGGATGCGCCCCGAGCGCTGGTCGCGCATATAGGGGAGCACCGCGCGGGTGACCGCCAGCAGGCCGAAGACGTTGGTGCGATAGAGCGCCTCGACTTCGGCGGACGTCGCTTCCTCGACGGCGCCAAGCAGGCCAAAGCCCGCATTGTTGAGCAGCACATCGATGCGGCC
The DNA here is from genome assembly GCF_058781925.1 of Sphingobium sp. FW306-1B-F04DB. Lineage (NCBI taxonomy): Bacteria > Pseudomonadati > Pseudomonadota > Alphaproteobacteria > Sphingomonadales > Sphingobiaceae > Sphingobium > Sphingobium sp. FW306-1B-F04DB. Next base: position 22,078 of record NZ_JBYSXE010000014.1, read on the forward strand.
GAAGCGCTCGAAAGCACTCGCTGCGGCGGCGCGGGCCTGGACTTCGTCGGTGACGTCGAGCGGGACCGCAAGCAGGTTGGGATGGTCGCCAAGCGCCTTGATGACGGTAGCGGCGCTGCGCGCGGTGGCGACGACATTGTCGCCCTGCGCAAGCGCAAGCCGTGCGATCCGCAAACCAAAGCCACGCGACGCGCCAGTAATGAACCAGGTCTTCATGTGTGTCCTTCCTCATGCTTGGTTGACGAGGTCAGACTATGATCGGGGGCCAGTGGGCGCCGTCGCACGATTTCGCCCACTATCGCAATCTTGCGACAGCGGTGGATCGCGTCGCGATTCACCACAGCAACGACATGGACTCCCGCGTACGCGCGAGCGCCGCAATGCCCTGATTGTACAAAATAAATTTAGCCACTCCTCGATCGCAATATCGCGACAATCGCCGCAACGGCTCGACGGCGTGGCCTCCCGCTCAGGGCTAACTCTCTCTCATCGGACGCAATCGAGCGTCCATCACATGGGAGAATTGAAATGACCAAGACGATCCTCATCACGGGTGCTGCTGGCGGCTTCGGCAAGGGCGCCGCCATCGGGATGGCCAAGAACGGCCACAACATCATCGCGACCGTCCATGTCTCCTCGCAGGTAACCCCGCTGCGCGAAGAAGTCGCAGCGCTCGGCCTCAGCGACAAGATCTGCGTCGAACGCCTCGACCTCACCGATCCCTATGACATCAAGCAGGCGCTGAAGTGGGATTTCGACATCCTGTGGAACAATGCCGGCATGGGCGAAGCGGGCCCCGTCTGGGAAATTCCGCTCGACCTCGTCCGGAAGAATTTCGAGGTCAACGTCTTCCTGCCGCTGCAGCTGACGCAGGGCGTCGTCCAGCGCTGGGTCCGCGAGGGCAAGGCCGAGGGCAAGAAGGTCGTCTTCACCTCGTCGATGGGTGGCCTCTTCACCCCGGCGAACTGGGGCACCTATGTCTCGACCAAGCATGCGCTGGAATCGGTCGCCGAAGCGCTCCAGCAGGAACTGGCCGCCTATGGCATCAAGATCCAGACGATCAATCCCGGCGCCTATTACACCGGCTATAACGAGACGATGGCGGACAACCCGTTCCGCTGGCTCGACGATGAGGTGAACTTCACCAGGCGCGCCGATCTGCGGAAGGGCTTCGACGACTTCTTCGCCACCCCCGAAGGCAAGATGGACGCGCAGGAGATGATCGACCGCATGATCGAGGTCGTCCCCGCCGACGAAGGCAAGTTCCGCAACGTCATGCCCAAGGCCATCGAGGACATGCTCAAGCAGCACCAGCTCGACGCCTGGGAAAACCGGATCTGAACCCCTCCCCCTGACCGGCCGCGGCCTCCCCTTCCGCGGCCGGTTCTTCGTTCGAAAGGAATTTCGCATGAGCATCACCCAGGCCCAAGCCGACACCGCCATCGCCGCCGCGCGCAACGCGGCCGAGGCGATCGGCGTGCCGATGAACATCGCGGTCTATGACAATGGCGCGAACATGAAGGCCTTCGCCCGCATGGACGGCGCCTTCCTCGGTTCCGCCGACATCGCGATGAACAAGGCCCGCACCGCGGCGCTCTTCGGCTTCAACACCGAGGCGCTCTACGACTTCGTCAAGCCGGGCGGCACCTCGCCGGGATTCGATCGCACCAATGGCGGGCTGATCGTCTTCGCGGGCGGCATCCCCGTCCATGACGCGGACGGCCGGCTGATCGGCGCGGTCGGCGTCTCGGGCGGCGCCGTCGATCAGGACTTCGAGGTAGCGCGCGCCGCTGTGGCCGCCGCCGAAGCACAGCTTCGCTGAATCAGGAAAGGAACCGGATCATGAACATAATCAAATCACCCTTCCGTCTGTTTGGTCTTGCCGCTGCAGGCGCCGCAGCGATGCTGCTGGCGCAGGCCGCCGCGGCCCAGGAAACGTCACGAGCTGCGGAAGACCGCAACCGCGCGCTGGTCCAGAGCAGCTTCGACGCATGGCGGGATGGCACGGGAAGCCCCTATGACCTGCTCGCCGAAGATGCTGAGTGGACGATCACGGGCAATTCTGCAGCGTCGAAAACCTATCCCGGTCGCGAGGCGTTCATGAGCGAGGTCATTCGCCCGTTCAATGCCCGCATGAGCAGCCGGCTCGTTCCGTCGATGCGGAAACTCTATGCCGAAGGCGATACCGTCATCGCCTTCTTCGACGCCCGCGGCACCGCGCGTGACGGTGAAACCTACGCCAACACCTATGCGTGGTTCCTCGAGATGCGCGACGGCAAGATCGTCAAGGCGAACGCCTTCTTCGACAGCGTCGCGTTCAACGATTTCTGGACTCGGGTGAAGCCTGAAGCGCCCAGGCCCTGATCTCGCGAGAAAAATGCCGGCATCTCGCGTGCGAGTGCCGGCATTTTGCATCAAGCGGCCGGCTGAAGCCCGGTCGACAGCTGTTCGTCGAGCTGGGCAAAGGCGCGCGCCAGCGCGGATTCGCGCTGTTCACTGCCAAGCGCGAGACCTTCAGCAACGACGAACTCGGCGTCACCAAGCCCGATGAAGCCGAGCACCGCGCGCAGATAGGTTTCGGCGTGCTCGACGCTCGCCGCCGGGCTGCCTTCGCCATAAAGTCCGCCGCGCGACAGCGCGACCGTCACACGCTTGCCGCCGGCAAGCCCCGTGACGCCTTCGGGGCCATAGCTGAACGTCTTTCCTGCGATGGCGATATGGTCGATCCAGGCCTTGAGCTGGCTGGGAATGCCAAAATTGTACATCGGCACGCCGATCACCACGATATCGGCGTTGAGGAATTCGTCGAGCACGCCTTGCGCGTGCGCGGACGAAAGGCCCTCAAGCGTGATGTGCGCAAGCGGCTCGGCAGCAAGGTCTCGATATGTCACGTTGATGTCCGGATGAGCTGCCTTGAGGCGCGCCACGGCGGCTGCGCTGATCGTCCGGCTGGCCGAACCGTCGGCCTGGATACTTGAATCTATGTGAAGAAGGTTCATCTGGGTTGCTCGCTTCGTGTTTCAGGTCCGAGCTAGCTATGGATCCGCCCCCAACGGGCCAAGAACGCATATTTTTGAGGTCTAGTCATATGGAATTGACCGGCAGCCAGCCTTCGCATGGCGAATGCATGAAGGTGGGGGAAATTATCGGCCGGATCGGCGATCGATGGACCTTGCCCGTCGTCGTCACGCTGCGCGAACAACCGCTCCGTTTCAACCAGCTGCGCCGCGCCATATCGGGCATTTCGCAACAGATGCTCACCCGCACACTCAAGACGCTCGAACGCGACGGCATGGTCACGCGCACCGTCCGTCCCAGCGTTCCGCCCCAGGTCGAATATGCGCTGACGGAGCTCGGCCATTCGCTCGCCGACGCGGCGCTGCCGCTGGGGAGCTGGGCCGCTCAGCACCTGCCCGAGATCGACGGCCACCGCATGCGATACGACAAGAGCGCAGAACTCGGCTAGCTTCACCACCCCTCCCCGATTCTGGTGACGATGGACGCATGACCGACACGCCCACATCCGCCCGTCCCACGCTCTATGGCGCTCCCGGCTGGGGCTCGACGCTGGTCGAGGCAATGCTTGCGCTGGCAGGCGTCGAATATGACTTCGTCGATGTCGAGGGCTTCGACGAACCCGGCCCGATGCGCGACCGCATCCTCGCGCTCAATCCCCTCGCCCAGATCCCCGTGCTGGTGCCCGAGGATGGCGTGGTGATGACCGAAAGCGCGGCGATCGCGCTGTGGCTGTCCGAGCGCTTTCCCGAAAGTGGGCTCGCGCCGCTGCCCGGATCGACCGAACGCGCGCGCTTCCTGCGCTATCTCGTCTGGCTGGTCACCAATGTCTACGCGACCTTCACCTATGCCGATTATCCCGAGCGCTGGGCGCCGGGCGACGCCGACACGCTCAAGGACACCGTGATCGACTATCGCAAGCGGCTCTGGCGCTGGTTCGAGGGTGAAGCGCAAGGCCCCTGGGTGCTGGGCCAAGGGATGAGCGCGCTCGACATCTATGTCGCGATCATGATCCGCTGGCGACCATATCGCGCATGGTTCGAGGTCGAGGCGCCCGGCCTCACCGCCATTGCCGACCGCGCCGCCGCGCACCCCGCGATCGCCCCTGTCCTCGCGCGCAACTTCCCGGCCTGACCTCAGCCACGCGCGGCGGCTTCGCCCAGCCAGTCGCGGAACCGCTCCATCGCCGGTGTCAGCGCGCGCGTCTTCAATCGCGTGAGCCAATAACCCCCCCTCACCACCTCGGCTTCCAGCGGCCGCACCAGCCGCCCCTCGCCCAGTTGCCGCGCGAACATGTCGACCGGGAGCAGCGCGACCCCTCCCCCCGCCTCGGCGGCGAGCGCCATCGCAAGCGAGCTGTCGAACACCGGACCGCGGATCGTCGGCAGCGCCGCCCCCGCCTCGCTGAACCACAGCGTCCATTCGTCGAGGCGGTAGGAGCGCAGCAGCGTCTCGCGCGCCAGATCCGCGGGCGCCGTGATCCGCGCGGCCACGGCCGGACTGCACAGCGGCGCGAAGGGCGCGTCGAACAGCCGCTCGGCCTCGGTGCCGTGCCACGCGCCGTCGCCGAAGCGGATCGCAAAGTCGAGCCCCTCGCCTGCCAGATCGACGCGGTTGTTGTTGGTGAGCAGCCGCAGGTCGATCCCCGGATTGGCGTCATGGAAACCCTGCAGCCGCGGCATCAGCCAACCCACCGCGAAGGTGCCGACCACGCCCACCGTAAGCACCTGGTGGAACCGTCCGTCGGCGAAGCGATCGAGCATGTCGCCGATCCGCGCGAAGGATTCCGCGACAACGGGCACGAGCGCCGCGCCCTCGTCGGTCAGGGCGAGCCCGCGCGGCAGTCTGCGGAATAGCGTCACGCCTAGCCGCTCCTCCAGTCGCTTCACATGATGGCTGACCGCGGCCTGCGTGACGTAAAGCTCCAGCGCCGCGCGCGTGAAGCTCAGATGGCGCGCCGATGCCTCGAAGGCGCGTAGCGCGTTGAGCGGCAGATGCGGCTTGTCCACGATAAGATCCAAAATTTATTATGGTCAGAGCCGATTTATCGTCGTTTGCGGCCCGCCTGCCAAGCCGGCATTGTCGCCGCGAAGGGAGATGACGCGATGATCGAAAGACGGCGGGCGCTCTGGATGCTCGGCGGCGGCGCGGTTGCGCTGGCAACGCTGGGGTCGTCCACACTCAGGGCAGGAGTTTCATCCAAAGACAATGGCTTTGCGGCAGACGGTTTTCGTCGCCGCATCGCTGGGATTGAAGCAGACAATGGTGGCAGGCTGGGTGTCGCGATCCTCGATACCGCCAACGGCGCTCGCTTCGGCTGGCGCGGCGACGAGCGTTTCCCGATGTGCAGCACCTTCAAATTTATATTGGCGGCGGCCACGCTCGCGCGCTGCGACCGGGGGCAGGAAAGGCTCGACCAGCGCATCACCTACAAGGCCGCCGATCTCGTCGCCCACTCCCCCGTTACGAAGCAACATGCCGACGGGCCCGGCCTGACCGTCGCGCAACTGTGCGAAGCGACGATGACGACGAGCGACAATACCGCCGCCAATCTGCTGCTCACGGCGCTGGGCGGGCTCAAGGCGTTCAACGCCTTCGCGCGCAGCCTCGGCGACACGCACACGCGGATCGACCGTATCGAGCCCTGGCTCAACGAGGCGATGCCCGGCGATCTGCGCGATACGACCACACCGCTCGCCATGCTTGGCAATCTCCACCGGCTGTTGCTCCGATCGCCGCTCACGCCCGCCTCGCGCGACCTGCTGACCGCCTGGCTCGTCGCCAACAAGACCGGGGATACGCGGCTGCGGGCTGGCGTGCCCGCCGACTGGCGCGTGGGCGACAAGACCGGCGCGGGCGAACGCGGCACCGTCAACGATATCGGCATCCTCTGGCCTGCGAACCGCGCGCCGATCCTCGTCGCCAGCTACCTCACGGGCAGCCCCAAACCTTTCGAAACCAACAACGCCGTCCACGCCGATGTCGCGCGAGCCATCGCCGAGGTGGTCAGACCGGCCGTTCGAGCGGATCGGTGAAGCGCGCGCCGAAGCGGACCTGTTCGACAAGAAAATCGAGGAAGACGCGAACCCGCGCGGGCAGCTGGCCGCGCTGGCCGACATAGACGGCGTGGACGTCCTCGCGGTCGCCGGGATTATAGGCCTCGAGGATCGGCACCAGCCGGCCCGCATCGATATCGGTCTGGATATGGAAGCGTCCGTGCCGTGCGATCCCCGCGCCCGCGAGCGCGAGCCGGTGCGAGGACTCGCCGTCGCCTACCAGTATATTGCCGCGCGCGGGCACGGTGCGCACGGCGCCGTCGACCAGAAAGGGCCAGCCCTCGAAGCTGCGCGCGAAGTTGAAGCCGATCCGGTTGTGCCGCTCCAGCTCGTCGGGCGTCCGCGGTATGCCGTGGCGCGCCAGATAGTCGGGGGCGGCCACCACCGCCGCACCGCTCTCGCCGAGCTTGCGCGCGATAAGCTGCGACGAGCGCAGCGGGCCGACCCTGATCGCGACATCGGTGCGCTGTTCGTACAGGTCGATCACCTGGTCGGTCAGCGAGATATCGAGCGTCACCTCGGGGTAGCGTTCGGCAAAACGCGGGACGAGCGGCAGCAGATAGGCGAAACCGAAGGGCAGGTTCGAATTCACGCGTACGCGGCCGCGCGGTGCGCTCCCCGCCGATGCCTCGCGCTCGGCCTCGTCGATGTCCGCGAGCACCTGCACCGCGCGATCGTAGAACGCCACACCCTCGGCGGTCAGGCGGAGCTGCCGCGTCGAGCGGTTGACCAGCCGCACCCCCAGCCGTGCCTCGAGCCGCGCAACCAGCTTGCTCACCGCTGAGGGCGTCATGCCCAGTGTGCGCGCGGCGGCAGAGAATCCCGTCTCTTCGACGACGCGCGTGAACACCTCCATTTCGCCCGAGCGGTTGGTGTCCTGCCTCGCCATGATGAATTGACCTCACAAATGATTTTCCTTCCAGCCTTCTAATTCATCACCGACGCGCGCGCTATCTCCGCGGGCCAAACCGCTCTGCAGGGGAAGTTCCATGCCCATTGCCGTCTATGCCCTCACCGCCGGAGCCTTTGGCATCGGCACCACCGAATTCGTGATAATGGGGCTGTTGCTCCAGATTTCCGCCGATCTCGGCGTCTCCATCTCCGCCGCCGGCCTGCTCATTTCGGGCTATGCGCTCGGCGTGTTCGTCGGCGCGCCGCTGCTGACGCTCGCCACGCGCAGCCTGCCGCGCAAGACCGTGTTGATCGCGCTGATGCTGATCTTCACCGCGGGCAATATCGCCTGTGCGGTGGCGCCAGACTATACAACGCTGATGGCTGCGCGCGTCCTGACCTCGCTCGCGCACGGCACCTTTTTCGGCGTCGGTTCGGTCGTCGCGACGGGACTCGTCGCCCCCGAGCGACGCGCTTCGGCGATTGCGATCATGTTCACCGGCCTCACCGCCGCGACGCTGCTCGGCGTCCCCTTCGGCGCCTGGCTCGGCCTCGCTGCAGGCTGGCGCGCGACGTTCTGGGTCGTCGCCGCGATCGGCGTGGTCGCGACGCTGATCCTCGCGCTCTTCGTCCCGCGCGCCGATGCGCGCCACGAAGCCGCGCCGCTGCGCGAGGAGTTCGCGGTGCTTGCGCGCCCGCAGGTACTGCTCGGCCTTGGCATGACCGTGCTCGGCTTTGCGGGTGTCTTCGCGGTATTCACCTATATCCAGCCCATCCTGACCCGGATCACCGGCTTTTCGGAAGGCGCGGTCTCGCCGATCCTGCTCGTCTTCGGCGGGGGGCTTGCAATCGGCAATCTGCTCGGCGGCCGCTTCGCCGACAAAAGGCTGATGCCGTCGGTGATCACGACGCTCGCGGCGCTGGTGGGCGTGCTCGCGCTGATGAGCTTCGCGATCCATGGACAGGTTGCCGCGATCGTCTTCACCGGCCTGCTCGGCATCGCTGCCTTCGCCACCGTCGCCCCGCTCCAGATGCGCGTGCTCGAACAGGCGGGCGGCGCGGGTCAGGGCCTCGCCTCGAGCCTCAATATCGCCGCCTTCAACCTCGGCAACGCGCTTGGTGCCTGGACGGGGGGCGCCACGATCGATCATGGCCCCGGCCTTGGCGCGGTTACCTGGGTCGCCGCCGCGATCACGCTTGGCGGCCTCGCGATCGCGCTCGTCAGCGCCCGGCTCGACCGGCGCGCGCCCGCGCTCCTCCCCGCGGCCTGATGGTCAGAGCGGCAATTCGGTGGTCGCCTTGATCTCGGACAGCGCGACCACCGAATTCACTTCCTGCACACCCGGCACGCGCGACAGCTTCTCGAAGAAGAAGCGCTCATAGGCGTTAATGTCCTCGGCGACGATGCGCAGCAGGAAGTCGACCGGGCCCATCAGCACGAAGCATTCGAGCACTTCGGGAAAGCCGCGGATCGCTTCGGAGAATTCGTCGAGATGCGTGCGCCCGTGTGCCGACAGCTTGACCTGCGCGAAGATTTGCGCGTTGAGCCCGACCTTTTTGCGATCAAGCAGCGCCACCTCGCTGCGGATATACCCCGCCTCGCGCAGCCGCTGCACTCGCCGCCAGCACGGTGACTGCGACATGCCAATGCGCTCGGCAATCTCGGCGGTCGACAGCGTCGTGTCGCGCTGCATGATGGCGAGAATCTTGCGATCGAAGGCGTCAAGAGCGTCTTGCATTAATCATTCCATTTATCGCGGTAATGAGCATAAATTTAGCTACTATTATCCAATATTGGCAAACTTAGGCAAATTTTTTGACATATTTCATGATAATCCTTCCGTCGAAGGAGTAGCATGATGACGCAGTTCCACCCCATAGGCGACACGCCCCCCGAAGAAATCCGTCTCGTCGAGGACGCGAAGGGCGCGCTCATTGGCGTGATCGTGCTCCATTCGACCGTGCTTGGCCCGGCCGCAGGTGGCTGTCGGCTCTGGAACTACGCCAGCAGCGAGGCGCTGACGATCGACGCGATCCGGCTCGCGCGCGGCATGACCTACAAGAATGCGATGGCGGGCCTGCCCTTTGGCGGCGGCAAGGCGGTACTCCAGCGTCCCGAGGGTGCCTTCGATCGCGACGCACTGTTCGCCCGTTTCGCTCAGGCGGTCCAAAGCCTCGACGGCGACTATGTCACCGCCGAAGATGTCGGCACGGGTGTCGCGGACATGGAGCGTGTCCGCGCAGGCACCGCGCATGTTGCGGGGCTCAATGCCGAGCCCGGCATGGCGGGTGGCGACCCTTCTCCCTGGACCGCGCTTGGCGTGCTCGAGGCGATGCGTGTCGCGGTCCGTGCACGGCTTGATCGCGACCTGGCCGATGTGACGGTGGCAGTGCAGGGCACGGGCAATGTCGGGGGACATCTCTGTCGTCTGCTGGCTGCCGAGGGCGCCAGACTGATTGTCGCCGACGCGGACGAACATCGCGCGCGGGCGCTCGCGGCCGAGGTAGGTGCGCGCGTCTTTCCCGCCGCCGCGATCCTCGAGGCCGATGCCGACGTCTTTGCCCCCTGCGCACTCGGCGCGGTGCTCGACCCGACGACAATCCCGCGGCTGCGCGCCGCGGTCGTCGCGGGCGCCGCGAACAACCAGCTGGCGACCGAACAGGACGGCGCGCTGCTCCACGCACGCGACATCCTTTACGCACCCGATTATGTCGCCAATGCGGGCGGGATCATCAACGTCGCTGCCGAATATCTGGGGGAAACTGCGGATCAGGTCGAGAGTCGCGTGCGCGCGATCGGGCCACGGATGGCGGCGCTGTTCGAACGCGCCGTGCGCGAGTGCCTGCCGACCAACATCGTCGCCGATCGCATGGCGCGCCAGATCATCAGCCAGGCGTCGGGCGCCAAATATGCCAGCCTCGACGAGGCGGCCTGAAATGACGCCCGCCACCCGCGCCAATTTCGCGATCCGCGCAGCCGCGGATCCGCAGACCGTGCCGCGCCTGCTCAACTATTTCGCGCAGCTTGGGCTGATCCCTGCGGGGATTGCGATGGCGGAGGATGATGACGGCCTCACGGTCGAGATCACGCAGCAGCATCTGCCGCTGGCCAATGCGCACATCATCGCCGAGAAGATGCGCGCATCGTGCCTCGTCGAGACCGTCTCGTTGACCTTTTCCGCGTGAGCCTTGATTCAGGTGGAAGCGCCTAGACCTTGATCGTTTCAGGCTGAATCAGCCTGAAACGTGAATCAAGGTCTCAACAGTTTGAATAGAGCCTGATTCACGCTTTCGGCGGAAGCGCGCAGCGCTTCCACCTCAAGCGACCGGCCTAGCCCTGATTCAGCACCGGGTTGCGCAGGCAATAGCGTGCGAAGAGTGCGATACCGAGATAGCAGGCTGCGGGCATCGCAAGCGCAATCGCCAGCGTCGCGCCGTCGGCGATCACGCCCGTCAGCAGCGGCACGATCGCGCCGCCGACGATCGCGGTGCTCATCAGCCCCGAGCCGTCGGGCACGCGCTCGCCGAGCCCCTCGCAGGCCAGCGAGAAGATCGTCGGGAACATGATCGAGTTCATCAGCCCGATCGCCAGCAACGCCCAGCCCGCGACGATGCCCGTCGAGAATCCCGAGATCGCCAGCAGCGTGCACGCGCCGAGCGCGGCGCAGGCGAGTACGAGGCCGGGCGAGAAGCGCTGCAGCAGCCAGGAACCGATGAAGCGCCCGACCATCGCGCCGCCCCAGTAGAAGGCGACCAGCTCGCCCGCGCTGCGCTCGGACAGCGCCAGCACGTGCGGCTGGACGAGATAGGCAACGATCAGGCTGCCGATCGCGACCTCTGCGCCGACATAGAGGAAGATGCCGAGCGCCCCGAAGGCGACGCGCGGACGCTTGAGCAGGTCGAACGACTGGAACAGGCGCATCGGCTCCTGCGGCATTTCGGGCATGCGATTGCGCCGCGACCAGACCGCGAACGCGACGATGACGAGCGCGACGGCGAGACCGATATAGGTGTGCGTGATCACCTGGCTTTCCTGCGCACGAAAAGCCGCGACGCCTGCCGCGTCGAGTGCGCTTTCATCGACCTTTTCGAGCGAACCGAGGATCAGCCGCGCGCCGACGAACGGAAACACGGTGGTGCCCAGCGAGTTGAACGCCTGCGCAAAGGTCAGCCGGCTATGCGCGGTTTCGGGCTTGCCGAGCACCGAGATCAGCGGATTGGCCACGACCTGGACGATCGTGATTCCCGCCGCGAGCACGAAAAGCGCGAGCAGGAAGGGCACGAACAGCCCGGACCACGACGCCGGAATGAAGATCAGGCAGCCCGCAGTCATCGTCAGCAGGCCCAGCGAGGCCGCGCGCATATAGCCCAGCTTCTTCACCAGCATCGCGCCGGGGATCGAGACCACGAAATAGGCGGTGAAGAAGGCGAACTGGATCAGCATCGCCTCGGTATGGCTCAGCTCGAACAGGTGCTTGAGCTTGGGAATCAGGATGTCGTTGAGGCTGGTGATCCCGCCGAAGATGAAGAAGAGCGCAAACACGAACCAACGCAAATCCGCGGGCGCATCCGCGTATGATAGCGCTGTCTTATCTGCCGTCGAGGCCAGTGCCATATCTTCAATCCTCTCGCTTTTATCGGAACCGGACCACCAGGGCGGCGGTAGCCGCGCGCAGTAATGCCGATAAGACTCGATAATTTGCAAGAGGGACGTCGATGTCGGCGATCCGAATGTGGCACATCGGCATCGCGCGCGCGCCCTATGCAATTTTTTCCAGTGCGCTATGTCCGCTCAAAATTCGCCGGGAGTCACAGGCATGTTGAGGCGCGTTCCACAGATTTTCGCAGGGCTGGCGATGTTCATTGCGAGCCCCGCCTTTGCGGAAAAGGTGGCCGAACTCGCCTCGCCCGGCGCGGTGCTCAAGGTCGAAGTGTCGATCGATCGCGAAGGTCGTCCGAGCTACGCGGTCTCGCGATATGGCAACGCTGTCATAAGCGATTCGCGCCTCGGCTTCCTCCTCACCGACAAGGCCAAGCTCGAGCGCTATTTCACGCTTGCCGCGAAAGCGACGCGAAGCGCGGACGACACCTGGGAGCAGCCCTGGGGCGAGAACCGCTTCGTCCGCAACCGCTTCAACGAGTTGCGCGTGACGCTGCAGGAAAAGGTCCGCGACAAACGCAAGCTCGATGTCGTTTTCCGCATCTATGACGACGGCATCGGCTTTCGCTACGAATTCCCCGACCAGCCGCAGCTCAAGCAGGTCAACATCAGCGACGAGCTGACCGAGTTCGCGGTCGCCGAGCCCGCCACGGCCTGGTGGATCCCCGCCCTTGAATGGAACCGCGAGGAATATCTCTACAACCGCACCCCCGCCAGCGAGGTCGGCACCGCGCAGACCCCGATGACGCTGCGCACCGAATCGGGCCTGCACATCGCGTTCCACGAGGCCGCGCTGGTCGATTATTCGGGCATGAACCTCACCAAGATGGAGGGGCAGCGCTTTCGTGCCGACCTGACGCCGGGCACCGATGGCGCGAAGGTGAAGCGCACCGCGCCCTTCACCACGCCCTGGCGTACGATGCAGATCGCCGACAGCGCCGCCGGGCTCTATGCCTCCAACCTGATCCTCAACCTCAACGAACCCAACAAGCTGGGCGATGTCAGCTGGGTCAAGCCCTCCAAATATGTCGGCATCTGGTGGGAGATGCACCTCGACACCAAAAGCTGGAACTCCGGGCCCAAGCACGGCGCCACGACCGAGCACACCAGGCGCTATATCGACTTCGCGGCGGAGCACGGCTTTCGCGGCGTGCTGGTCGAGGGCTGGAACACGGGCTGGGAAAAGGACTGGTTCGCCAACGGCTATAACTTCAGCTTCACCCAGGCCTATCCCGATTTCGACATCGAAAACCTCGCCGCCTATGCGAAGCAGAAAGGCGTCCGCCTGATCGGCCATCACGAGACCTCGGGCAATGCCGCGCATTATGAGAACCAGCTGGACGCCGCTTTCGACCTCTATCAGCGGCTCGGCATCGACGCGGTCAAGACGGGCTATGTCGCCGACGCCGGCCAGGCCAAGGTCAAGGGCGAGGATGGCAAGATCCGCTACGCCTGGCACGAGGGGCAGGCGATGGCGCAGCACCACCTGAAAGTCATCACCGAAGCCGCGAAGCGCCACATCGCGATCGACGCGCACGAGCCGTTCAAGGATACCGGCTGGCGTCGCACCTGGCCCAACACCGTCTCACGCGAAGGCGCGCGCGGCATGGAGTACAATGCCTGGGGCACGCCCCCCAACCCGCCCGAGCACGAAGCCAACCTCGTCTTCACGCGCATGCTCGCGGGCCCGATGGACTTCACCCCAGGTGTCCTCAGCCTTCAGGGCCGCGGCCAGAAGCTCCAGTCGACCATGGCGAAGCAGCTCGCGCTCTACGTCGTGCTGTACAGCCCGATCCAGATGGCGGCGGACACGATCGAGAATTACGAAAAGCACCTGGACGCCTTCCAGTTCATCAAGGACGTCCCCGTCGACTGGTCGGAAACCCGTGTGCTGGGCGGCGAGGTCGGCGATTTCGTCACCTTCGCGCGCAAGGACCGCAATTCGCACGACTGGTATCTCGGCAGCGTCACCGACGAGGAGCCGCGCAAGCTGACGGTGAAGCTCGATTTCCTCGATCCGAAGCGCCGCTATATCGCGCAGATCTATCGCGACGGCCCCGGCGCCGACTGGAAGACCGACGGCAGCCCGATCGTGATCGAACAGCGTGCGGTCAAGGCCGGCGACACGCTCGATCTTGCGCTCGCGCCGGGCGGCGGTCAGGCAATCCGCTTCATCGCCTCGAGCGGACTGAAGCCGGTGCAGAAAAAGTGATGCGCGGCGCCGCGTCCAATGCAAGGCCGCGGCGCCAGCTTCGACCACCCTTGCTTTTCCCCCTTCCCACGAACAGAAGCACGCCATGACCGAAATCGTTGCCGTTGACATCGGGGGCACGCATGCCCGTTTCGCCCTCGCCGAAGTGGAGGACGGCCATGTCGTCCATCTCGGCGAACCCGTCACCCTGAAGACCGCCGAACATGCCAGCCTTCAGCTCGCCTGGGAGCATTTCGCGTCCGAGGTCGGCCGTCCGCTCCCCGACAAGGCCGGGATCGCGGTCGCGAGTCCGGTGGGCGGCGAGGTGATCAAGCTCACCAACAATCCCTGGATCATCCGGCCTTCGCTGATCGGCGAGAAGCTGGGGGTCGAGAGCTATGCGCTCGTCAACGATTTCGGCGCGGTCGGCCACGCGGTGGCGCAGATGGGCTCCGAGTATTTCCGGCACCTCAGCGGTCCCGAAAAGCCCCTGCCTGACAACGGTGTCGTATCGATCGTGGGCCCCGGCACGGGTCTTGGCGTCGCGCATGTCCTGCGGCGTGAGGGCCGCTATTTCGTCAGCGAGACCGAGGGCGGGCACACCGATTTCGCGCCGCTCGACAATATCGAGGACGCGATTCTCCAGCGTCTGCGCAAGCGCTATCGCCGCGTGTCGGTCGAGCGCATCGTCTCGGGCCCCGGGCTCGTCAATGTCTATGAGGCGCTCGCCGATATCGAGGGTAAGCCGGTGCATGTGCCCGACGACAAGGCGCTGTGGACGACCGCGCTCGAGGGCAGCGACAGCCTTGCCAGCGCTGCGCTCGACCGTTTCTGCCAATGCCTTGGCGCGGTCGCGGGCGACATCGCGCTCGCGCAGGGCGCGCAGGGCGTCGTCATCGCGGGCGGGCTCGGCCTCAGGATCGCCGACAATATCCATCGCTCCGGCTTTGCCGAGCGTTTCGTCGCCAAAGGTCGCTTCGAGGCGATGATGGCCGCGATCCCGGTGAAGCTGATCACGCATCCGCAGCCGGGACTTTACGGGGCGGCCGCGGCCTGGGCTGAAAGGCATCGGGGCTAGCCCACACTGCCGAAGGCAACTCACTGTGTCATCCCCGCGAAAGCGGGGATCCAGCTTCTTCTTCCTGCATCGTCTGGATTCCCGCTTTCGCGGGAATGACACTCAAATACTCACTCCATCTCGAGGATCACCGCATCCACGGCAAGGCTGTCGCCTGCCCTGGCGCTCACGCTCTTCACCACGCCCGCCTTTTCGGCGCGCAGGATGTTCTCCATCTTCATGGCTTCCACCACTGCGAGCGGCTGGCCTGCCTCGACCTTGTCACCCTCGCCCACGTTGAGCGAAACGAGCAGGCCGGGCATCGGGCAGAGCAGGAATTTGGAAAGGTCGGGCGGGATCTTCTCGATCATGTGCGCTGCGTGCCGCGCGATGCGCGCGGGCAGCACGCGGATGTCATGGCTCTTGCCGCGCGTGGTCAGCCGGAAGCCCGAACGGATGCCCGCAATCCGCACTGCAAGCGGCTGCCCGTCGACTTCGGCCTCGATGATCCGGTCGCCGGGCGTATAGCTCAGGTCGAGGTCGAGCAGTTCGCCGTCGACACGCACCTCGTCATAGTCGATCGCGACATCCATAAGCGCATCGCCGAGCTTGGCCTGCCATAGCGAGGGCGGTTGCAGCCGGTCGCCAAGCTGGCCCGAAATGCGCCGCGCGCGATCGGCATGTGCGGTGGCTGCGAAGGCTGCGATCGCGGCGAGGCTGCGCTGGAGCTTCGCATCCGCGGGTGCGCCCGTGAAGCCGTCGGGATATTCCTCGGCGATGAAGCCCGTGGTGATGTCGCCCGAGCGGAAGCGCTCATGCTGCATCAGCGCGGAGACGAAATCGATATTGTGCCCCGGCCCCTCGATCTCGAAACGGTCGAGCGCCTCGATCTGCTTGTCGATAGCCTCGAGCCGCGTGGGCGCCCAGGTGATGAGCTTGGCGATCATCGGGTCATAGAACATCGAGACTTCGCCGCCCTCGATCACGCCGTCGTCGACGCGCACCCCGTCGCCGGTCTCAGGGGGATTGTAGCGCACGAGGCGCCCGGTTGAAGGCAGGAAGCCGCGATACGGATCCTCGGCATAGACGCGGTTCTCGATCGACCAGCCGTTGATCTTCACCTCGTCCTGCGTGAACGCCAGTTTCTCGCCATTGGCGACGCGGATCATCTGCTCGACGAGGTCGAAGCCCGTGATCTCCTCGGTGACGGGATGCTCCACCTGCAGGCGGGTATTCATTTCTAGGAAATAGAAGCCGTCGCCCGTCTTGTCCGCGCCCGAGACGATCAGTTCGACGGTGCCCGCGCTGAAATAGCCCACCGCACGCGCGAGCGCGACGCACTGCTCGCCCATCTTCCTGCGCATCTCAGGGGACACGAAGGGTGACGGCGCTTCCTCGACCACCTTCTGGTGGCGGCGCTGGATCGAGCATTCGCGCTCGTTGAGGTAAACGATATTGCCGTGCTGATCGCCGAGCACCTGGATCTCGATATGGCGCGGGCTCTCGATGAACTTCTCGATGAAGACGCGGTCGTCGCCGAACGAGGCAAGTCCTTCGCGCTTGGTCGCCTCGAAGCCCTCGCGCACGTCCTGCTCGCTCCAGGCAAGCCGCATGCCCTTGCCGCCGCCGCCAGCCGACGCCTTCATCATCACGGGGTAGCCGATCTCGTTGGAGATCTTCACCGCATGCTCGGTGTCGTCGATCACGCCGACAAAGCCGGGGACGACGTTGACGCCCGCTTCCTTGGCAAGCTTCTTGGACTCGATCTTGTCGCCCATCGCCGCGATAGCATTCGCCGGCGGGCCGACGAAGATGATGCCTTCCGCGTCCAGCGCCTTGCGAAAGCTCTCGCGCTCCGAAAGGAAGCCATAGCCCGGATGCACCGCATCGGCGCCGGTCGCCTTGCACGCCTCGATGATCCTGTCGGCGATCAGATAGGACTGGGCGGCGGGCGGCGGGCCGATATGGACCGCCTCGTCTGCCATCAGCACATGCGGGGCGCGCGCGTCGGCGTCCGAATAGACCGCCACGGTCTTGATGCCCATCTTCCGCGCGGTGCGGATGATGCGACACGCGATCTCGCCGCGATTGGCGATCAGGATTTTGGTTATCATTCCAGTCCCTTCAAAACCACTCAATCGTCACCCTGAACTTGTTTCAGGGGCCATGAACACCGTCCCGTCAGAATCTGCATCGCCCGCGTTCATGGATGCTGAAACAAGTTCAGCATGACGGTGCTGTCTCTTACTCCGCTGCTTCCAGATGCCCATGCGGCTGCGCGGCCATTGGAACCATGCCCAGTTTCGCGAGCAGCACGGCATCCTTGTCGTCGCCCGCATTGGCCGCGGTCAGCAGCTTGTCGCCGGTGAATATCGAATTGGCACCCGCCATGAAGCACAAAGCCTGGCACGCCTCGCTCATGCTCTCGCGACCCGCCGACAGGCGCACCATCGAATGCGGCATGGTGACACGCGCGACCGCAACGGTGCGGACGAACTCTATCTCGTCGAGCTTGCCCATCGGCGTATCCGCCAGCATGTCACCGAGCACCGTGCCCTTCACGGGCACAAGCTGATTGATCGGTACGCTCTCAGGATGCGGCATCGTCGCGAGCGCGTGGATAAAGCCGATCCGGTCGCTGCGCGTCTCGCCCATGCCGACAATGCCGCCGCAGCACACGTTGATGCCCGCCGAACGCACGTTCTCCAGCGTCTCGATCCGGTCCTCGAAGGTCCGCGTCGTGATGACGTTGGCGTAGTTCTCGGGGGAAGTGTCGATATTGTGGTTGTAGTAATCGAGGCCCGCATCGGCGAGCTGCCTGGCCTGTCCCTCGGTCAGCATGCCCAGCGTCATGCAGGTTTCCATGCCCATCTGCCGAACGCCCTTCACCATCTCGACCAGCTTGGGCATGTCGCGGTCCTTGGGATTGCGCCAGGCGGCCCCCATGCAGAAGCGGCCCGAACCATGATCCCTGGCCTGCGCCGCCGCCTGCAGCACCGCCTGCACATCCATCAGCTTGGTCGCCTTCAGGCCGCTCTCGGCCTCGGTCGACTGGCTGCAATAGCCGCAATCCTCGGGGCAGCCGCCCGTCTTGATCGAGAGCAGCGTCGAAAGCTGCACCTCGTTGCGCGGAAAACTGGCGCGATGGACCGTCTGCGCCTCGAACAGCAGGTCATTGAAGGGCAGGTCAAAGAGACCCGCGATTTCCTCGCGGGTCCAGTCGGTACGCACGGTCATTCAGTTCCATTCCAGACTTGAAGCGAAAGCGATATCTGATGCGGCTTGAGCGGCGCGCCGAAGATATAGAGCAGGCGGACGGGCTGCTTCTTCACGGTCCAGCTCCAGCTGTAATAGCCCTCGGCGGACTTGCGCGCGGGCCGCGTCCTTGCCTTTGTTTCGCGTTCGATCGTTCTTTCGATCAATTGCGCCACATATTCACGGTCGACGGCATCGGGCGCCACGGCGTCGAAATTGCACTGCGGCACCGCGGGTTCGGTCTTGCCCGGCGTCGCAAACGCATAGTTCACATACACACTGTCGGTGCGCCACAACTGCCGTTTCCTGGTATCCGCAGTCGTCACGCGAACATAGGGGTCGGACGAATTGTTCAAGGCGGTCCGGAACTTGCCCGCATCGGGAAAGCCCGGAAGGCAGATCGCGGCGAATTTCTGGATCGCCTCGGCCGGCTGGATTTTGTCCAGCGTGATCGATTGATAAGGCGACGCTTCGTTGGCAAGCGCGGCCGGCGCTGTTCCGGCCAGCGAAGCAAATGCGGCGAAGATCAAGGCATGAGCGTTCATTCGGCAGCCTCCTCCAGCCCCCCCGGGGGCATGTTGTGACCAAGCAGGCGCAGCACATCGGCTGCGCTGTCGACCACGTTGGAGCCCGGACCATAAATCCCTGCGACGCCGGCCGCACGCAGAAAGTCATAATCCTGTGCGGGGATGACGCCGCCCGCGACAACCTTGATGTCGCTGCGGCCCGCGTCGCGGAGCAGCTTGATCAGTTCGGGGATCAGCGTCTTGTGACCCGCGGCGAGACTTGAGGCGCCGACCACGTCGACATCCTTTTCGAGCGCGAGTTCGAGCGTTTCCTGCGGTGTCTGGAACAGCGGCCCGCTCACCACGTCGAAACCCATATCGGCATAGGCCGATGCGATCACATTCGCGCCGCGGTCATGCCCGTCCTGCCCCATCTTGGCGACGAGCATCCGCGGCTTGCGCCCCTTGCGGCGCGTGACGGCCTCGACGCCATCAATGACGCGCGCCCAGCGATCATCATCCGAATAGGCGCCGCCATAGACGCCTGTCACGGGCGTCGGCACCGTGCCGTAGCGGCCGAACACATCCTCCATCGCCTTGCTGATCTCGCCCAGCGTCGCGCGCTGGCGCGCCGCCTCGACCGCGAGGCCCAGCAGGTTCTCCTCGCCCGCGGCGCCTTTCCGCAGCGCATCGAGCGCCGCCTGGCATTTCGCCTCGTCGCGGCTCGCCTTCATGCTGTTGATGCGCGCGATCTGCGCCTCGCGCACCGCATGGTTGTCGACATCGAGGATGTCGATGTGATCCTCGTCCTTCAGCCGGTATTTGTTGACCCCGACGATCACATCCTCGCCGCGGTCGACGCGCGCCTGCCGCGCGGCGGCGGCTTCCTCGATCATCGCCTTCGGCCAGCCCGCAGCAACCGCCTTGGCCATCCCGCCCTCGGCCTCGACGCGTTCGATGATCTCCCACGCCTTTTCGTAGAGCTCCTGCGTCAGCGCCTCGACATAATAGCTGCCCCCAAGCGGATCGACGACATTGCACATGCCCGTCTCTTCCTGGATGACAATTTGGGTGTTCCGCGCGATCCGGGCGGAGAAGTCGGTGGGCAGCGCGATCGCCTCGTCGAGCGCGTTGGTGTGGAGCGACTGGGTGCCCCCCAGCATCGCCGCCATCGCCTCGATCGTGGTGCGCATGACGTTATTGTAGGGGTCCTGCTCGGTCAGCGACACGCCCGAGGTCTGGCAATGCGTCCTGAGCATCTTCGAGCGCTCGTCCTTCGCGCCCAGTTCGGTCATCACGCGGTGCCACAGCTTGCGTGCGGCGCGGAGCTTCGCCACCTCCATGAAGAAGTTCATGCCGATCGCGAAGAAGAAGCTCAGGCGCCCCGCGAACTTGTCGAGATCAAGGCCCGATGCCATCGCGGCGCGCGCATATTCCTTGCCGTCGGCGATGGTGAAGGCGAGCTCCTGGAGCTGCGTCGCCCCCGCCTCCTGCATGTGATAGCCCGAGATCGAGATCGAGTTGAACTTCGGCATGTGCGCCGAGGTGTAGCCGATGATGTCCGAGATGATCCGCATGCTCGGTTCGGGCGGGTAGATATAGGTGTTGCGGACCATGAACTCCTTCAGGATGTCGTTCTGGATCGTGCCGTCCAGCTTTTCCTGCGGGACGCCCTGCTCCTCGCCCGCGACGATGAAGAAGGCGAGGACCGGGATCACCGCGCCGTTCATCGTCATCGACACCGACATTTCGCCGAGCGGAATGTCATTGAACAACATCTTCATGTCCTCAACACTGTCGATCGCGACGCCCGCCTTGCCGACATCGCCCGTCACGCGCGGATGATCGCTGTCATAGCCGCGATGCGTGGCAAGGTCGAAGGCGACCGAAAGTCCCTTCTGTCCGGCGGCGAGGTTGCGGCGATAGAAGGCGTTCGATTCCTCGGCAGTCGAAAAGCCCGCATATTGCCGGATCGTCCAGGGACGGCCGGCATACATCGACGCACGCACGCCGCGCGTGAAAGGACCGAAGCCGGGCAGGCCCGTCTCGATGTCCTCAACGTCCGCCGCGGTGTAAAGTGGCTTCACCTCGATGCCCTCGGGCGTATGCCAGGTCAGGTCCTTGCCCTTGACCTCCTTGGCCGCGAGCGTTTCCCAATCGGCGATGGTCGGCTTGTCAGTCATCACTTGGATCCATAACCCGTTCGTGTCGAGCGAAGTCGAGACATGCCTGCTCGGTGCTGAACGTCCTCGACTTCGCTCGGGACGAACGGCCGGCTTTGCGATCACTTCCCCTTGAACTCCGCCTTGCGCTTCTGGAGGAACGCAATCGTCCCCTCGCGGGCGTCCTCGCTGTCGCCAGCAACGCTCTGCCGCTCGGCCTCAGCCGCCATCGCCGCTGCGTAATCCTGCTCGAGCGCGTCCGCGATGCCCTTGCGCATCAGCCCGAGCGCCATGGTCGGGCCCGCAGCAAGCCGCTTCGCAAGAAGCTGTGCTTCCTCGATCAGCACCGCGTCGTCGACCGCCTTGTAGATCAGTCCCCAGCTCTCCGCCTTTTCCGCCGGGATGCGCTCGCCGAGCAGCATCATCTCGGTCGCGCGCGCCTTGCCGACGAGCCGCGAGAGCATCCAGCTCGCGCCGCCATCGGGCACCAGCCCGATATTGACGAATGCCTGAAGGAAATAGCCCGACTTGGCGGCAAGCACGAAATCGCCCGCCAGCGCCAACGAACAGCCGATACCCGCCGCCGCGCCATTGACCGCAGTGACGATAGGCACCGGCGCCCGCGACAGCGCGAGCATGGTGGGATTGTAGCTTGCGGTCAGCGCCGTCCTGGCGCGTGCGCCACCCGAAATCGATTGATCGCCGTCGCGCCCGGCAAGGTCGGCGCCCGAGCAGAACGCCCGACCCTCGCCCGTGATCACCAGCGCGCGAACGCCCGCCGCCTCCACGCCGCCGAGCACGTCGCGGATTTCATCGAACATCTTAGGAGGCGCGGCATTGAGCCGCTCCGGCCGATTGAGCGTGATCGTCCCAACGGCGTCTGCAACATCGAACCTGATCGTTTCGTAGGTCAAAGCGCGTCCTTCCCAACTGCCCTCTCCCTTGATGGGAGAGGGATGCGAAGACTTGGCAGCTTGCTGCCTAGTCGTAGCCGGGTGAGGGTGACCCCGGCACGCGCGCCGGCTTCGACCATCACCCTCATCCAACTCCGCCTGGCCGGTTCCACCGGCAAGGCTCCGTATCCTTCTCCCATCAAGGGAGAAGGAGGAACTCAATGCACGTCCTTCGGCGTTTCCATCAGTTCGACCAGCACACCACCCATATCCTTGGGGTGGACGAAAATGACCGGTGTGCCATGCGCACCGATGCGCGGCTCCCCGAGGACCTTGGCGCCCTTGGCCTCCATCTCGGCCTTGGCGGCATGGATGTCTGCCACTTCAAAACAGACATGATGCTGCCCGCCCAGCGGATTCTTCTCGAGGAACTTCAGGATCGGTGAATTCTCGCCCAGCGGCTCGATCAGCTCGATCTGGCTGTTGGGCGTATCGACGAAGCACACGCGCACGCCCTGCGGCGGCAGGTCGAAGGGCTCATGGATCTTCGTCGCACCCATCAGGTCGCGATAGAGCGCGATCGACTTCTCGATCGAGGGAGTCGCGACCCCGACATGGTTCAATCTTCCAAGATTCATTTCAAATCACCATTTGAACATTTCTAAACCGAAATAGAACAAGAAGCAGGCGACTAAGCCGCCGAGAAACTTCCCGCCAACCGCCATCCAGAACTCGAAGGGCTCTTCATTTCGATCTGCCCTACTGCTCATCCAAGAAAAGCGAGCGGAACCGACCTTCAAATCGTTAAGTCCCCACACAACATTTCCGACGCCTACGACAACAACCATGCCAAGCCAAAAATAAGCGAACAAATCCAAAAGGGTTCTCCCGATCACAGCGGAATATTGTCATGCTTCTTCCACGGGTTCTCGAGCTGCTTGTTCCTGAGCTTCCGCAGCCCTAGCGCGATGCGCTTGCGCGTCGAGTGCGGGGCGATCACCTCGTCGATGAAGCCCTTCGAAGCCGCGACGAATGGGTTGGCGAAGCGCGCTTCATATTCAGCGGTGCGCGCGGCAATCTCTTCAGGGGTCTTACCGCGAAAGATGATCTCGACCGCGCCCTTGGCGCCCATCACCGCGATCTCGGCGGTTGGCCAGGCGTAGTTGAAGTCGCCGCGCAGATGCTTTGACGCCATGACGTCATAGGCCCCGCCATAGGCCTTGCGGGTGATCACGGTGATCTTGGGCACCGTCGCCTCGGCATAGGCGAAGAGCAGCTTGGCGCCGTGCTTGATGATGCCGTTCAGTTCCTGTTGCGTCCCCGGCAGGAAGCCTGGCACGTCGACAAAGGTGATGATCGGAATGTCGAACGCGTCGCAGAAGCGCACGAAGCGCCCCGCCTTTTTCGACGAATTGATGTCGAGACAGCCCGCGAGCACCATCGGCTGGTTGGCGACGATGCCGACGGTACGCCCCTCGATCCGCCCGAAACCGATGATGATATTGCCGGCATGCGCGGGCTGAAGCTCGAAGAAATCGCCCTCGTCGACCGTCTTCCGGATCAGCTCGTGCATGTCATAGGGCTGGTTTGCATTCGCCGGGACCAGCGTGTCGAGGCTTTCCTCGAACCGGTCATAGGGATCGGCGGTCGGTCGCTCGGGCACTTCCTCGCGGTTGGAGAGCGGCAGATAGTCGATAAAGGTCCGCGCCGCCCATAGAGCTTCGATATCATTCTCGAACGCGACATCGGCGACACCGGATTTGGTGGTGTGCGTGACCGCGCCGCCAAGCTCCTCCTGCGTCACCACCTCGTTGGTGACCGTCTTCACGACATCGGGGCCCGTCACGAACATGTACGAGCTGTCCTTCACCATGAAGATGAAGTCGGTCATCGCGGGCGAATAGACCGCGCCGCCCGCGCATGGCCCCATGATGAGGCTGAGCTGCGGCACCACGCCCGATGCGAGTACGTTGCGCTGGAACACCTCGGCATAGCCGCCAAGCGATGCGACGCCCTCCTGGATGCGCGCGCCGCCGGAATCGTTGAGCCCGATCACGGGCGCGCCGACCTTCAGCGCCATGTCCATGATCTTGCAGATCTTCTGCGCGTGACGCTCGGACAGCGAGCCGCCGAAGACCGTGAAATCCTGGCTGAAGACATAGACGAGGCGACCGTTGATCGTCCCCGAGCCCGTCACCACGCCATCGCCGGGGATCACCTGCTCGGTCATGCCGAAATCGACGCAGTTATGCTCGACATACATGTCGAGCTCCTCGAACGAGCCCTCGTCGAGCAGCACATCGATTCGCTCCCGCGCGGTCAGCTTGCCCTTGGCGTGCTGCGCATCGATACGGTTCTGTCCGCCGCCAAGCCGCGCCGCCGCGCGCTTTGCTTCGAGCTGTTCGACAATTGCCTGCATGGGATTCCTCACCTGTACCGAACCTGCGCTCTTTCAAGCTTCGCATGGTGATGCAAATGTGAATTTGCAAAGTTGCGAATGATAGAATTGCGAAGTAGGCTGACATCGCCTTCGCAGGAATGACGGAGTTGGGCCATACGCAAACGACTCTTCGCTGGCGAGCGCCTCCGCGCACTGCGCCAGCGCGCAGGTCTGGGTCAGGCAGCCATGGCGCAGCGCCTCGGCATCTCGGTCAGCTATCTCAGCCAGCTCGAAAATGACGACCGGCCAATGACCTCGGCGGTGCTCGTAGCCCTTGGCCGGCACTACCCGCTCGAGGCCTTCGCGACCGACGACACGGCGCACCGTTTCGATCAGCTTCGTGCCGCACTCGAAGACCCGCTCTTCGCCGAAGCCCCGCTGCCCCCCGAAGCCATCGAGAAGCTTGCCGAGCAGCAGCCCCATTTCGCAGACCGCTTCGTCGCGCTCCACGCTGCCTATCGTCATGCCGGCGAACGGCTGCAGATGGTCGAGGAGACGATGTCGAGCGGGGTGTCGGGCGGTGCCACCCGCCTCCCCTGGGAGGAGATCCGCGACTGGTTTCACGAGGCGGGCAATTATGTTGACCTGCTCGACCGGCGCTGCGAGGGGCTGGCGGCGCTGATCGGCCCCGGCGAACCCGCGATGATCGGGCGGCTGCGTACCGCCCACGGCATCGGCATCGACACTGTCAGCGACGCTGCGGCCGCGCCGTTGCGCGCGCTCGACCGCGCGAAGCACCGCCTCGCCCTGTCCCCCGCGCTTCCGCCCGAAAGCCGGCGCTTCTTCCTCGCGCACCAGCTCGTCGCGCTCGAGTTCGAGGAGGACATTGCCGCCATCGCGGACAATGCCGCGCTCAGCACCGCGGAGGCGCGGCGCCTGCTCGCGGTTGGACTGGCGAACTATGCCGCCGGCGCACTGCTGATGCCCTATGAGGATTTCCGCACCGCCGCGCGCGCGCTGCGCCACGATATAGACCGGCTCTGCCAGCGCTTCTCGGTCAGTTTCGAGCAGGCCTGTCATCGCCTCTCGACGCTCCAGCGTCCCGCGGCGCGCGGCATCCCCTTTTTCTTCTGCCGCGTCGACATGGCAGGCAACATCACCAAGCGCCATTCGGCGACACGCCTCCAGTTCGCGCGTTTCGGCGGCGCCTGCCCCCTGTGGATCGTGCACGAGGCGGTGGCGATACCCGACCGCATCCTCGTCCAGCTCGCCGAGACCCCCGATGGCGTGCGCTATGTCCAAATGGCCAAGGGGCTGGTCAAGCCTTCGGGCAGCTATGCGCGCACCCCGCGTCGCTATGCGGTCGCGCTCGGCTGCGAGGTCGAGCATGCGCGCGATTTCATCTATGCCGATGGCCTCGACGTGGTCGGCGCGGCGACCCCAATCGGCATTTCCTGCCGGCTATGCCCGCGCCCCGATTGCGACCAGCGCGCCTTTCCGCCCGCCGACCGCGCGATCCGCATCGACCCGGACCGGCGCGACGTCGTGCCCTACCGCGTCGGCTGAGCTTGCCGGGTCAGGCCAGCAGCCCCGCCATCGCCTCGGTCACCGCATCGGCATCGAGCCGGTATGCGCGATAGAGATCGGGCAGGTCGCCCGTCTGGCCGAAGCGGTCGGTGCCCAGCGGCACGACACGCTGGCCGCGGACCCCGCCCAGCCATGAAAGCGCGGCGGGCGATCCGTCCAGCAGCGTCACCAGCCCCGCGCCCGGGGGCAGCGCGGAGAGCAGTGTCTCGACATGCGAAGGCGCCCGCTTGCTGCCGTTCCAGCGTACCGCCTCGGCCGCCGACCAGTCACGGTGGAGCAGGTCGGGCGAGGTGATTGCGAGGAGGCCAAGACCCGGCATCTCCTCTGCCATCGCCGTCCACGCTGCTAGCGCCTCGGGCGCGACCGCGCCGCAATAGACGATCGCTGCCTCGGCGTTGGCTGCCGGGCGCTCGAGCCAGTATCCGCCCTTGATCGCATCGGCCTTCCAGCCGTCATCCGCGCGCGCGACCTGATCGATGCTGCGCGTGGTGAGGCGCAGATAGATGCTCTCGCCGTCTGCCGCCTGCATCAGGCGGAAGCCCTCCGCCATCAGCAGCGCGAGTTCGTCGACGAAGGCGGGTTCGTAATGGCGAAGCCCCGGCTGTCCCATGGCGATCAGCGGCGGGTTGATCGACTGGTGCGCGCCGCCTTCGGGCCCGAGTGTCACCCCTGAAGGCGTTGCCACCAGCATGAAGCGCGCGTCCTGGTAACAGGCATAGTTGAGCGCATCGAGCCCGCGCGCGATGAAGGGATCATAGACCGTGCCGACGGGGATCAGCCGCTCGCCGAACACGTCACCCGCCAGACCCAGCGCCGCGAGCATCAGGAACAGATTGTTCTCGGCGATACCCAGCTCGATATGCTGACCCGCACTGCTTCCGCCCCATTTCTGCGCGGAAGGGATGCGTGCCTTCTGGAACACGTCCTCCAGTTCCTGACGGCGAAAGAGCCCCCGCTGGTTCACCCACGCGCCGAGATTGGTCGAGACGGTGACGTCGGGCGAGGTCGTGACGATGCGCCGCGCGAACTCGGATCCGCCCTTGGCGAGCTCAAGCAGGATCTTGCCGAACGCTGCCTGTGTCGACTGCTCCTCGCCCGTGGGCGCCGCAATCGCGGGGACCTCCACGGTCGGAGCCTTGCCGCGCTTTGCGCGCGCCAGCGGCGATTGCTCGGCCAGCGCGCGTGCTGCTGTGGCGGCATTGTCGCCGAGCCCCGCCCAGGGCTCCCACTCAGCGCCCGCCGCAATGCCGAGCTCGTCGCGCAACCCCTCGATCTGCGAGGGGTTCATCAGGCCCGCATGATTGTCCTTGTGGCCCGCAAAGGGCAGCCCGTAACCCTTAACGGTATAGGCGATGAACACCGTCGGGATGTCATCCTGGCAGGCATCGAACGCCTCGACGAGGCATTGAATGCAATGCCCGCCAAGATTGGTCATCAGCCGCGCCAGCGCGGCATCGTCGCGCCGGTCGAGCAGCGCCTTCATGCCCGGCATCTCGCCCAGATCGCGCAGCAGTCGCTCGCGCCATGCCGCTCCGCCCTGATAGGTCAGCGCGGCGAACTCGGCATTGGGCGTGGTGTCGATCCACTCGCGCAGCGCCTCGCCGCCCTCTTCGGCAAACGCAGCCTGCTGCAGCTTGCCGTGCTTCAGCGTCATCACGCGCCAGCCGCAGGTTTCGAAGATGTCGTCGAAACGACGAAACATGCGGTCAGCGGTCGTCGCGTCGAGCGACTGGCGGTTATAGTCGACGATCCACCAGCAGTTGCGGATCTGGTGCTTATAGGCCTCGATCAGGCATTCGTAGATATTACCCTCGTCCAGTTCGGCATCGCCCATGAGCGCGATCATCCGGCCCGCGTCCGCCTCGGCCAGACCGCCATGCGCGATCAGATAGTCCTGCACGAGGCTGGCGAAGGCGGTGATCGCCACGCCCAGCCCCACCGAACCCGTCGAGAAGTCGACCGGAATCCGGTCCTTGGTCCGGCTTGGATAGCTCTGCGCGCCGCCCAGCCCGCGAAACGCCTGAAGCTGCTCAAGCGACTGGTTGCCGAGCAGATAGTGGATCGCGTGGAGCACCGGCCCCGCATGCGGCTTCACCGCGACCTTGTCGTTGGGGCCGAGCGCATGGAAATACAGCGCGGACATGATCGTCGAGATCGAGGCGCAGCTCGCCTGATGCCCGCCGACCTTCATTCCGTCGCGGCTCTCGCGGACATGATTGGCGTTGTGGATCGTCCAGGCGGACAGCCAGCGAAGGCGCGTGTCGAGATTCTCGAGCGCATCGATTTCGGGTGTGGATTGCATCGCGCCGCTTTCCCGCCAGCGAGATTGAAATGCAAGTGCACCTTTACTCCGCAACGTAGCGCCAGGGTTCAGTGGTATCGTCGCGGCGCCAGATCGTGAAAAATGCAAAGGCTTCGGCGGCATCGGCGTCGTGCGCGCGGATCGTGCCCCAGCTCAGGCCAAGGTCGCCGCTCGACGCAACGCGCACGCCGTCGGAGGACCATTCGATCGGGCTCCCGGGGCGCGGCGCGCCGAACAGCTCGCGCCCGATACTGTCCGAACCGATCGTGAATCCGGCCTTTCGCCCCATGTTCATCGAATCGGCGGTTCCGTTCTTCGCAAAGGCCTCTGCCAGCCCCATCGATTGCGCCTCGTCGGAGAAACCCTTTTCAGCGGCTGCCAGCCCGGCGGCGTGCCGTCGTTCGCCAGCGGGATCGAAGGCAACGGCATGCCCCGGCAGGAGCGGCGCCATCGTCTCTCCAGCCACCGCGCCCTCCGGCCGGCGCGTATATTTATAGCCGGCAGCGCGCCACCCGTCCGAGCCCTTGATCCAGTAGGCGAGATATTTGAGCGGCGTCGTCCGGCCATCGGCGCCGTGGCGGGTCATGAAGCCAAAGGAAAATCCGTGTCGTCCGTCGGCGGAAATGCCGCCACGCACCGGGCGCCAGTCAATGCTCGCGCCCGCCATCGCCGAATCCGCGGCAATGGCCGCAATCGCGGCGTGCTTGCCGCGAAACAGCCGGCCGCTTTCGGTGGTGTAGATGACATCAGCGTCGAACATCGCACCGAAGCCTGCCAGGACGCCCTGATCGACTGCGGCCGCGGCAAAGGCGCGATCAGCGGCGAGCAATTCATCGACATCGGCCCGTCGATGTCCGGTCGCGTCCGGTTCGCCGGCACAGGCCGCCGAAAACCCGTGAGGCAGCGCCACTGCCATGCAGAACGACAGCGCAATGGACAGAATCTTCATTCTAGTCGGTCCCGCGATTTTCGGCACATCCGCGCCTTCTCGCTTCGACCTACGCCCGAACGCGCCCCGCACATCGGTTTTTGCGACCAGGGACCAAGATCGGGCGACCAACGCTACATCGCGCGGGGGGCGCTTTTCGTATTCGACCGCCGAGCGGAATCGGCTATGCGGTCGTCGAAACAGTCCGCATCGAGGTAACCCGCATGAAAAAGACCGTCGCCATCGCCATTCTTGCCATCACCGCGATGGCGCTCAGTGCCTGCGCCACCGTCAAGGGCCTTGGCCGCGATATCGAGTCCGTCGGAGAAGCCGGCGACCGCGCCATGTAAGCGCAGTCCGCCTTCAGCCGCGCTTTCGGAAGATCAGCGAAAGGTTGTTGGCGGGCATTTCCACCAGCCGCTCGAACGCCAGCCCGTGCCCGGCGCCGAGCGCGATCATATCATCCACATGCCGCAGCCCCCATTCGGGATTGCGCGCCTTGAGAGACAGGTCGAACGCCTCGTTGCTTTCGGCGGTTGGAACGTTCGCCCTCCGATACGGGCCATAGAGATAGAGGGGTGCACCCGGCGCGAGGCGCGCGGACGCACCGCTCATAAGACCCTGTGTTGCGACCCAAGGGCTGATATGAACCATGTTGATGCACAGGATCGCGTCGACCCGGCCGGTCGGCCAGTCGGATGCCGCGGCATCGAGATCGAGCGGCGGGCGGACATTGGCGAGCCCGCTTTCCGCCACCCATGCTGCAATTGAATGCCGCCCGTCAGAGTCGGGATCGCTGGGCTGCCACGTCAGCGCGGGAAAGGCGCGCGCGAAATGGATCGCATGCTCGCCCGTGCCGCTCGCGATCTCGAGCACGGTACCGCGCGCGGGCAGCACGCCGCGCAGCACTTCGACGATGAAGTCGCGGTTGCGCAGCGTCGCGGGCGCATGCCGCTTGGCCTCGCCCTCCAGATCGCCGGGCATATAGGGCGGGACATGGCCCGCCCCGCCGTTCGGCGAGGATCCCGACCCGCCACTCATGCGCGCACTCTGTCCGTCATCGGTACCCTGCCATATAGTGACGATCCGGGCAGCCTGGCGGGAGGACGCGCATGGTGACGACGAAGGATGAGGCGGGGATACGCTTTCCGCCGCCACTGGTTTATCTGGGCTTCCTGTTCCTCGGTCTCGCGGCGGGCAAGTGGCTGGGGTTGCCCGGCTTCGGCATCGCCCCTTTCCATCCCTATATTGGCGGCGCGCTGCTCGCCGCCGGCCTTGCGATCATTACGCTGGCCGCGATCGGCTTTCGCAGGGTCGGAACGAATCCCGAGCCCTGGAAGCCGACCACCGCGATCGTCGAGACCGGACTCTACCGCCATACGCGAAATCCCATGTATCTCGCGATGGCGATCGGCCATGCCGGCATCGCGCTGATGTTCGACAGCGTCGCCGCGCTCCTTGCGCTGCCGATAGCCCTGATCGTCATCCAAACGCAGGTGATTGCCCGCGAAGAACGCTATCTCGAAGCGAAATTCGGGGACGGTTATCGTCATTACAAGGCTCGCGTTCGCCGCTGGCTGTAGGTCATTCGGCCGCCTGGGCGATTTCCGTGTCCTTCCACACAAGCACGGGCTTGCGCGCGGCGAGCGTCTCGTCGAGGCGGCGGCGCGGGGCGAAGTGCGGCGCGCCCTTCAGCGCCTCGTCGCCCGCCTTGGCGCGCTCGGCCACCGAGCGCAGCGCGCCGATGAACTGATCGAGCGCCGCCTTGCTCTCGGTTTCGGTGGGCTCGACGAGCATCGAGCCGTGAACGACGAGCGGGAAATACATCGTCATCGGATGATAGCCCTCATCGATCAGCGCCTTGGCGACGTCGAGCGTGGTGAAGCCCTCGGCAAAGCCATCGTCGGAGAACAGCGCTTCGTGCATGCATGGTCCGCTGTGTCCAAAGGGCGCGTCGAGAACGTCCTCAAGGCTGCGCAGCACATAGTTGGCGTTGAGTACCGCGTCCTCGGCGACCTGGCGCAGACCGTCGGCGCCATGGCTGAGGATATAGCTGAGGGCACGCGTGAACATGCCCATCTGGCCGTTGAACGCGGTCATCCGGCCAAAGCTCTGCGCGTGATGCTGTTCGGCGGTCTCCTCCTCGACCAAGCGATAGCCCTCGCCATTCTTCTCGACGAAGGGCAGCGGCGCAAAGGGCGCGAGCGCTTCGGAGAACACCACCGGGCCCGCACCCGGACCGCCACCGCCATGCGGGGTGGAGAAGGTCTTGTGTAGGTTGATGTGCATCGCGTCGATGCCGAGGTCGCCGGGTCGCACGCGACCGACGATCGCGTTGAAGTTGGCGCCGTCGCAATAGACCAGCGCGCCCGCCGCGTGCACTGCGTCCGAGATCGCCTTCATGTCGCGCTCGAACAGGCCGCAGGTATTGGGATTGGTGATCATCACCGCAGCGACGTCGGGCCCGAGCCGTGCCTTCAGGGCTTCCAGATCGACGCGGCCATCGGCGGTCGCGGGGATATCCTCGACTTTGTACCCGCAGAATGCCGCGGTCGCGGGGTTGGTGCCGTGCGCGCTTTCGGGGACGAGGATGACCTGACGCGCGTCACCGCGCGCCTGGAGCGCCGAGCGGATTGCGAGCAGGCCGCACAGCTCGCCATGCGCACCCGCCTTGGGGCTCATCGCGACCGCGGGCATGCCGGTCAGCGTGCACAGCCAGTGGGCCAGCTCGTGGATGAGCTGGAGCCCGCCCTGCACGGTGTCGACCGGCTGGAGCGGGTGGATATCGGCAAAGCCCGGCAGCCGTGCCAGCTTCTCGTTGAGCCGCGGATTGTGCTTCATCGTGCACGAGCCGAGCGGGAAGAGGCCGAGGTCTATCGCGTAATTCTGGCGGCTGAGGCGCGTATAGTGGCGCACCGTCTCGGGCTCGGACAGGCCCGGAAGGCCGATTGTGCGGTTGCGCTCGAGCCCGCCGAGACGGCTCGCGACCGCAGGCGTCTTTTCAAGGTCGACGCCGGTGGTGTGCGTGTCGCCGATCTCGAAGATCAGGGCTTCCTCGAGCATCAGCGCGCGGTTGCCGGTGAAGGTCCTGCCGGCGGCTTCGGCGGCGGTTTCGGGGCGCGTCGGGCGGCCTTCGCGGTTCATGCTCATGCCAGCACCTCCTCAAGCGCGGATGCAAGGGTTTCGACGTCCTCCGCCGTGGTGGTTTCGGTGACGGCCACCACCAGTCCGTTCTCGAGCGCCTTGACGCCCGGATAAAGTCTGCCGAGCGAAACGCCCGCCAGCACCCGCTGGTCGAGCGCGCGGACGACCGGGCGCGCTTCCTTCGAGAGCTTCAGCGTGAACTCGTTGAAGAAGCTGTCGTTGACGACTTCGACGCCGGACACCTTGGCCAGTCGCTCGGCAGCCTTCACCGCGAGCGCGTGGTTGAGCGTCGCCAGATCCCGCAACCCCTTCTCCCCCAGCAGCGTCATGTGGATCGAGAAGGCGAGCGCGCAAAGCCCCGAATTGGTGCAGATGTTGGACGTCGCCTTTTCGCGGCGGATATGCTGCTCGCGCGTCGAAAGCGTCAGCACGAAGCCGCGCTTGCCCTCCGCATCGACGGTCTCGCCACAAAGCCGGCCGGGCATCTGGCGCACGAAACGTTCCTGGCACGCGAACAGGCCGACATAGGGCCCGCCGAACTGGAGACCGACGCCGATCGACTGGCCTTCGCCAACGACGATGTCGGCGCCCATTTCTCCCGGCGACTTCAAGGCACCCAGCGCCACGGGCTCGGTGACGACCGCGACGAGCAGTGCGCCATTCTCATGCGCCTTGGCGGCGATCGGCGCGAGATCGGTGATGCGGCCGAGAATGTCGGGATACTGCACGACAACGCACGACGTATCCTTGTCGATCGTGGCAAGCAGGCGCTCGGCATCGGTCTCCGCGGTCAGTTCTGGCACCACGGTCTCGAGCACGTCGCCGGTGAACTTGGCCATGGTATTCGCGACCGATACATAATGCGGGTGAAGCCCGGCCGACAGGATCGCCTTGCCGCGTTTGGTGACGCGGCGCGCCATAACTATCGCCTCCCAGCACGCGGTCGAGCCATCATACATCGAGGCGTTCGCGACGTCGCAACCATAAAGGCGCGCGACCTGCGTCTGGAACTCGAACAGCATCTGAAGCGTGCCCTGCGCGATCTCGGGCTGATAGGGCGTATAGGCGGTCAGGAACTCGCCGCGCTGGATCAGGTGATCGACCGAAGCGGGCACATGATGCTTGTAGGCGCCACAGCCGAGGAAGAAGGGAATCTGGCTCGCAGCGATGTTCCTGGCAGCCAGCGCCGAGAGGTGCCGCTCGACGGCGAGTTCGCTGGCATGGCCGGGCAGGCCGGCAATGGGGCCGTCGAGATGCGCCGCCCGCGGCACATCGATGAAAAGATCGTCGATCGACTTCGCGCCGACCTTGGCGAGCATCGCGCCGCGATCCTCGGGAGTGAGTGGCAGATAACGCATCAAAAGGGCTTTCTCATCGTGAAACGCAAACGGACATAATCGGCAACCCAGTTGCCGTCAGGCTGGCGCAGGGCGGGTGCGATGCGCGCCTCGGCCGCCATTGCGACCTCTTCCTGGGCCTCTTCGGGAACCTGGGCGGCATCGAGGAAACCCGCGCGGAAGGTCTGGAACCATGCAGCGGCGCCTGCGGGCAGAGGCGTGGGACGCTGGATCAGCCACGCCTCGATATTGGTGAAGCCCGCTTCGCTATAGATGCGCGTGAATTCCTCGGGCGTCGCATACCATTGCGGGTCCTCGGCGGGCACCGGATAGCCCCGTTCGACAAGCTCCGCGCGGAGGCCGGCACGAAGCTGCACAATATTGCCATGGCCGCCCTGTTCGCCGACGAAGCGCGCACCGGGCTTGAGCGCCCGGAAAACGCCGGCGGCGACGGCAGCGGGATCGAGCATCCAGTGGAGCGCAGCGTTGCTGAACACGGCATCGAATTCGCCATCGAAGTCGAGCGCCTGCCCGTCCTTCACATAGGCGTCGATGCCGCGCGCCTTGGCGGCTGCGATCATCTCTGGCGAGGCGTCGACACCCACGACCTCCGCGCCTGCTGAAAGCAGCGCTTCGGTCAATACGCCATCGCCACAGCCAAGATCGAGGATGCGCTCGCCGGGCCGGGGTTTGAGCAGTTCGACGACGGGCATGCCGAGCGCAGGCACAAAGGCCGCGTTCCTGGCGTAATCCGCCGCGTCCCATTTGCTTGTCGTGTTGACCATCCCCGACCCTTCCAGCGCGGTTGGCTTACAGCTTGGCGATGAACGCCTTGTAGGCGGCCTCATCCATCAGCCCGTCCAGTTCGGAGGCATCGGACAGGGTAATCTTGAAGAACCAGCCATCTTCCTCGGGCGAGGTGTTGACCAGCGCGGGGTCCTCCTCAAGCTGGGCATTGCCCTCGATTACCGTGCCCGAGACAGGGGCATAGACGTCGGATGCGGCCTTCACCGATTCAACCACGGCGGCATCATCGCCCTTGGACACTTCCTTGCCCTCATCGGGAACCTCGACGAACACGATGTCGCCTAGCTGCTCCTGCGCATAGTCGGTGATGCCGACGGTCGCGACCTCACCCTCGACGTCGACCCATTCGTGATCCTCGGTGAAATAACGGCTCATTTCGCAGCTCCTTTGCGATGATAGCGATGGGGAACGAAGGGCATCGGTGCGACGACGGCGTCGATCCGCTTGCCCCGAACTTCGATCTGGAGGCGCGTGCCGACCGCGGCATGCGCCGCATCGACATAGCCCATGGCGATCGGCGCACCGACACTGGGCGCAAAGCCGCCCGAGGTAACGGTGCCGACCTTCGTATCGCCGGCGTGGATTTCCGCGCCCTCGCGCGCCGGCAAACGCCCTTCGATCGCCAGGCCGACGCGCTTCGTCGCAGGACCATCGGCGAGCTTCTTCAGGATCACGTCGGCGCCCATGAAGCCGCCTTCCTCGCGGCGGCGCTTCTGCATTGCGAAGGTCAAGTCGGCGGAGACCGGATCGGTGTCGAGGCTCAGGTCATGGCCATAAAGCGGCAGCCCCGCCTCGAGCCGCAGCGAATCGCGTGCGCCAAGGCCGATCGGCTTGACCTCGTCCTGGTCGACCAGCGCCTGTGCCAGCGCCTCGACCTTGTCGGCGGGCACCGAAATCTCGAAGCCGTCCTCGCCGGTATAGCCCGAGCGACTGACCCAGAGCGCCGCGCCGTCCCATTCAAAGGCCCCCGCCTGCATGAAATAAAGCTGCTCCACGCCTGGCACGATGCGCGACAGTGCCGTCACCGCCTTGGGGCCCTGGAGCGCCAGCAGCGCCTGATCCTCCATGTGGTTCATGGAAATCTCGTCGGGCAGGTGCTCGCGCAGATAGCCGATGTCATCGAACTTGGTCGCACCATTGACGACCATGTAGATGTCGGCATCGCCGAACGCGCCTGCCCCCGGCAGCCGCGTTACCATCAGGTCGTCATGGATGCCGCCGGTCGCGTCGAGCAGCAGCGAATAGCGCATGCGATCGACGGCCAGCGCCTGGATCTCGCCGGGCAGCAGCACCTCGAGCGCCTTGTCGGCCTCCTCGCCGGTGAAGCTGAGCTGTCCCATATGGCTGACGTCGAACAGCCCCGCATTCTCGCGCGTCCAGAGATGCTCGGCCATGATGCCTTCATACTGGATCGGCATCGCATAGCCCGCAAACGACACCATGCGGGCGCCTTGCGCACGATGCCAGTCGTCAAGCGGCAACGGGCTCATGGTATCTTCTGCGGCTTCGGTCATCTTGCACTCCGTCACGTCGATCAGGGTCAATGAGGCGATACACGGATTCGTGCCGTCGCTTCATTGCCCCCTCTGTCACGGGACCTGAGAGCTTTCGCGCGGTCCAACGGACCGGGCTTACCCCTTCGGTGGTTCCGGCCTTCGCCGGAACGCTTTCCAGAGTGTCACGGGCCCGCGCGGTCCTTTGACCTGAGAGATTCCGGGGCGGTTGCTCCTTCGGCGGCCTTGCACTTGCGCGCAAAGCGCTCTCCCGCGCGATCCCCGGCGGTTTCCCGCCGATGACGCGAATCCCATGCCCTTCGCCCTTGCCCGAGTCAACGAGATTAGCAGCGACGGCGTCGATCCACCTGGACACGCCCGATGCAAGGCACTCAGGCTGTCGGCGTCAGCTCGTGCTCGCCTTCCGGATCAGCCTCGTCAATGCGCATTTTCTCGCGCAGTTCGGCCGCCTCGCGTGTGCGCCCCGCACGTTCAAGGATATCGAGCCGGATAGCGTCCAGATCCGGCCCGCCCAGCAGTTTGACAGGATCCACCGCCAATTCGACCTTCTCCACGGCATCCAGCAATGCCAGTGCACGGTCGAATTGCTTTGCCTCCGAGTACATCGCGACGAGAAGATCACGCAGCGGATTCACGTCGCGCCAGTCCTCGCCCTGGGTCCGGACGAGCAAATCGTGCGCGCGCTGCAGCTCGGCGACAATCTCGGGCCATTCGGGCGACGAGGGATCCAGCTCCGCATGCTCGATGCGTCGTTGCGTGAGCTGTGCCAGCGACATGATCGTGACCGGGCTGTCGGGCCCATTGCCCGCGAGCCGTCCCCGATGGATGGCGCGAAATTGCCGACTGGCTTCTGCCGCTCCGAACCATTGCCGCGACGTCGCGGTCGCATCCGCCAGTGTGTTGAGCGCGAGCGTGCGGAGCGGATGTTCCTCGGCAACGAGACGCTCGTAGAGTGCGTATGCCTTCTGAAAATAGGGAATGCTGCGCTGCCTTTCGTCGCGTTCGTACCACCCCAGCCCGCCCCAGATCAGCGCCTCTGCATAAGCGATCGAATCGGCCCCCGCAGCGCGCTCGACTTCCTGCAAAGCCTGTTCGAGGCGCTCGCTGATATCGTCATCGCCAAATCCTTCTTCGAAAATGGCGCCGATCCGATCCTCGTCATTCCAGCGAGAGAGACGAAAGCCCTCGGCAAGCATGGGATCGGCCAACGTTTCGCGGTAGCCGGCGGCACACCGAAATTCTGCCCGGACGGCAAGATTGTCCGGCACAAGAAGCTGCCGGGGCAAAGGACAACGCTCGATCCAGTCAACCACTGCCCAACCCTTGGGCCCTCTTCCCTCGCTAAAGGGACGATAGGAAACCGCCATGATCACATTGTCGCGATCCAGGCGAATCCACCGCTCAAAGCCTGCGTCCGGCACCACGACGAGCCGCGTGCCGTCCGCAAGCCTGGTGACCCCGCCCTCGACCTCGATCTCCGAACGTTGCAGCGGAGACGGCGTTATGCCGCATATATGCTTCCAGATCTCTCGATCTTCGACGACCTTTTTGCCCTGCGCCGACCATCCCTTTCGGGTGGTGCAATCGGCCAGATGACGCGCGCCCTCGCTTTCAACGCGGACTCGCCCGTCTTGCCGCCATTCGACCAGCTCCGAAACGCGTTCGGTGCCGTCGGCGTCGATGATCCGTGCCCTGACGTGAAAGGCGTAGCTTGCCTTCGGCGCCCGGGAATCATCGACGACCACATCGAACGCGGCCGGCCCGGCGAACGCGACGTCGGGCACGAGGCCCGACGCCGCCCAAAACAATGCCAGTAAGCGCGCGTCAGCGCGTCGCATTGTACCGGAGTTGCTCATTCGTCAGCTGGAAGCCGATCAGTAGCTCGAAGCTCGCGCGCGCAACCGCGTCGCGGACTTCGGGGATCGCCATCGGATCGATCGCCGCATCGGCATCACCCGCCTTGCGGCGGCGCGTGATGCGCTGCTCGATATCGGGCGGCAGCGTCGCCGCCGCGCGGCTGATCGCGGCGCTCGCCGAGCTGCTGGTCTGCGCGCGCGCCTGGCCGTCCTCGAAGCGGAGCGCGACACGGCCGACGCGCTTGGATATCACGGCACGCCCACCCCGGACCACCGTCGAGAAATAGGGCAGCACGACCTCGCGCGCGCCGCTGGTATTGCTCCGCGTCGCCACGACATCGAACGTCGCGTTGGCGGCGATCTCGGCGCCGGTGTCGTCGCAGGTCGTGCGCACATTGGTGAGCGTCGCAACGACGTCGATCGCGCTCGCGTCACGACTCGTTGCCGGGTTGAAGATCGTGATGTCGCCCGTATAGGCAGGCACGCCCACACCGGGGCACGCCGAGCGCACGGCGGTAATGCCGCCATTCATGATCTGGTTTTCCTGTCCGGCGCAGGCCGAAAGCGCGAGCAGAGCAGTGCAAACGAAAAGCGGCTTCAGACTGGGCACAGACGGATCCTCAAAGCAATGATGGTGCGCACGTTTGCCAGCCCCGAGCGCAGCGGACAAGAGGAAGCGACTTTCGCGCCCGCGCGCAATGGCGTAGAGGCGGTGGCGAGATGACCGAAAACGCCCCGTTCCGCCCCGCCATCGAGCTTCTGATCGCAGCCCCGCGCGGCTTTTGCGCTGGGGTCGACCGGGCGATCCGCATTGTCGAACTCGCGATCGAGAAATATGGCGCGCCCGTCTATGTCCGCCACGAAATCGTCCACAACAAGTTCGTCGTCGACAGCCTGAAGGCAAAGGGCGCGATATTCGTCGAGGAGCTCGACGAGGTGCCCGACGACGTGCCCGTCGTGTTTTCGGCGCACGGCGTCCCCAAGATCGTTCCCGCCAAGGCCGCCGAACGCGGACTCAACTATCTCGACGCCACCTGCCCGCTGGTGTCCAAGGTCCACCGCCAGGCCGAACGGCTGGTCGCCTCGGGCTGCCACATCCTGTTCGTCGGGCACAAGGGGCATCCCGAGGTGATCGGCACCTTCGGCCAGGTGTCCGAGGGCTCGATGACGCTGATCGAGACCGTCGAGGATGCGCGCAACGTCATGCCCGCCGATCCCGAAGCACTCGCCTTTCTGACCCAGACGACGCTTTCGGTCGACGACACCGCCGAGATCGTGGCGACGCTGCAGACCCGCTTTCCCGCGATGCTGGCACCGCGCGGCGAGGACATCTGCTATGCCACTTCCAACCGGCAGGCGGCGGTCAAGGTGATCGCGGCGTCGTGCGATGCGGTCTTCGTGATCGGCGCGCCGAACTCCTCCAACTCGCTGCGTCTGGTCGAGGTTGCCGAACGCAGCGGCGCCAGGGCGCGGCTCATCCAGCGCGCCGACGATATCGACTTCGAGTGGCTGGCGGGCGTGACCACGCTCGGCATCACCGCGGGCGCCTCGGCCCCCGAGCTGCTCGTGCGCGAAGTCGTCGACCGGCTGGCAACGCGCTTCGAGATCAGTGAGCGCGATGTGACGACCGCTGTCGAGGATATCGCGTTCAAACTGCCCCGCGGCCTCGAAGCCGCCTGACGCGCACGCATGGCCGTCTATACCCAGGTCTCTGCCGAAGAGATGGCCGCGCTGCTGGCGCGCTACGATGTCGGGACGCTCGTTTCCGCCAAAGGCATCGCCGAAGGCGTCGAGAACAGCAACTTTCTCGTCGAAACCGATCGCAACCGCTTCATCCTCACGCTCTACGAAAAGCGCGTCGATTCGGGCGACCTGCCCTTCTTTCTGAAGCTGCTGGATCATCTGGCCGACCGCGGCAATCCGGTGCCGCGCGCGCTGAAGGACCGCGCTGGCCAACAGATACAGGTAGTGGCAGGACGGCCTGCCTGCCTGATCGAGTTCCTGCCCGGCGTGTCCGTCAGTCATCCGACGCATGGCCAGGCACGCGCGACGGGCGCCGCGCTCGGCCGGATGCACACGGCCCTCGCCGACTTTGGCGACGTCAGGCCCAATACGCTCGGGCTGGAGGGCTGGCATGCGCTCGCGGCGCGTTGTGGCGACGATCTCGACGCGATCCAGAGCGGCCTGCGCGCCCGCGTCGCGGCCGAGCTGACATTCCTCGACGCGCATTGGCCCGCCGACCTGCCCGTATCAGTGATCCATGCCGATCTGTTTCCCGACAATGTGCTGATGCTTGGAGATCGCGTGACGGGCGTGATCGACTTCTACTTCGCCTGTACCGAGCTTCGCGCCTGGGATGTGGCCGTGACACACTCGGCCTGGTGCTTCGAGAATGACGGCACCGGCTATGATGCAGCGCGCGCCGCTGCGCTGA
The DNA here is from genome assembly GCF_058781925.1 of Sphingobium sp. FW306-1B-F04DB. Taxonomy (NCBI): domain Bacteria; kingdom Pseudomonadati; phylum Pseudomonadota; class Alphaproteobacteria; order Sphingomonadales; family Sphingobiaceae; genus Sphingobium; species Sphingobium sp. FW306-1B-F04DB. Next base: position 62,053 of record NZ_JBYSXE010000014.1, read on the forward strand.
TTCAGGGCTATCAGGCAGAGTTCGGGCTGTCGTCGGCCGAGCGCGCGGCCTTTGTCGCGCTCGCGCGCGGCTCCTGCCTGCGATTCCTGCTCACACGCGCATGGGACTGGCTCAACACCCCCGCAGACGCGGTTGTCACGCGCAAGGATCCGCTGGCCTTTCTGCGCCGCCTCGATTTCTATGCTGGCGCGTCACCGGCCGAGTTGCTCGGCGCATGACCGAGCTTCCCTTTGTCGAGATCTTCACTGATGGCGCGTGCAAGGGGAATCCCGGCCGCGGCGGCTGGGGCGTCGTGTTGCGCATGGGGGACCGCGAGAAGGAATTATCGGGCGGCGAGCCGCAGACGACCAACAACCGTATGGAACTGATGGCGGCCATACAGGGTCTCAATGCGCTCAAGCGTCCCTGCCGCGTCAAGCTCCACACCGACAGTCGCTATGTGATGGACGGGCTCACCAAGTGGATTCACGGCTGGTTGAAGAATGGCTGGAAGACCGCGGACCGGAAGCCCGTGAAAAATGCCGACCTCTGGCAGGAACTCCTCGCCGCCGCGCGCCCGCATCGGGTGGAATGGCAGTGGGTAAAGGGCCATTCGGGCCATCCGGAGAATGAGCGCGCCGACAGGCTGGCGAGCGATGCCGCGCTGGTGGCGCGCTGACGCTTAATCCTCGACCGGTGCTCCCGGTCCGTTCTTCAGGATCGACTTGATCGCGTTCTTCGCACCGGCCTTGTTGGCATAGCCTTCGGTCCAGAAGATCACTTCGTTGTTGTACTTGAACTTGGCGACATACTCGCCAGCCTTGTTCTGCTCGATCACGAACTTGTGCGCCATCGGATCATCCGTTGGGTGACCGGCCGACAGAGGCTAACGCGTCGCCAGATGCGGCGCCGGCAAGCAATTGTAAGCCAATGTCAAAGCGTGAAGCGTGCAGGACTGTAGCGCGACGCATCGATGTCGCGCACGCTGGCATCGGGCGCACGCCCGAGCAGCAGAGCGGCGGCCACCCTGGCGCCGGCTGGCGCGGTCTGGATTCCGAAACCGCCCTGCCCCGCGCACCAGAAGAAGCCGGGAACATGCGGATCGAAGCCATAGACGGGCTGGCGGTCGGGCGCGAAGCTCCTGAGCCCCGCCCATTTGTGCTCGACCGCCGCGACGCGCCAGTCGACGACGCCCTCGAAGCGGTCGATGGCGAGCGCGATATCGACATCTTCGGGCGCGGCGTCGCACGGCTCGGTGGCGATCTCGTCGTGCGGGGTCAGCCACAGCCGGCCGCCTGGCTCGGGCTTGAAATAAAAGCTTCCGGCAAGGTCCGCGACCTGGGGCAAGCCCTCGGGTGCCAGGGGCTCGGTCCGGATCTGTGCCATCGTCCGCCGATAGGCGGCAATGCCGAGCGGCTGCGCGCCCGCCAGCTGCCCCACGCGATCCGCCCATGCGCCCGCGGCATCGACGAGGATGTCGGCCGCAATCGTTCCTGCAGCGGTCTCGATCTGCCAGCCCTGCGCGGTCCTGGCTGCCTGGTGCACCTCCGCGTGGCAGATCAGCTCGGCACCCGCGCGTCGCGCAGCGGAAAGGCAGGCGGCATGCAGCCCCGCCACGTCGATATAGCTGCAGCTCGGCTCGCTGATGCCGATCGTCCATTCCGCACGCAGCCCGGGGATCAGCGTGGCCGGGTCGACCTCCTCAAGCGCGATGCCGCTGCCCTCGAATTCAGCGAGGAACGCATCGGCCGCCTGCCTGTCGGTCGCGCGCCCGATATGAAGCGATCCCAGTGGTGCCAGGAAACCGCCCTGCCGCAACACAGGTCCCGATGCGGATGTCAGAGGCTGGACGCCCGCGCCGCCATAGGTCTCGCTCCAGAATGCCGCCGACCGCCCCGTCGCATGATAACCCGGCTGATCTTCCGCCTCGAGGATGATCACGCGCACATGCGGCGCGATCTCCGCGGCGAGGCTGGTACCGGCCATGCCCGCGCCGACGATGGCGACATCGCAGCGTTTCACCGGATGGCCGCCCTCTCGTCGAGAAAGCGATCGATCTCGGCGAGTGCGCGCAGGCGCACCGGATCTGCCTCGCGCAGGATTTCATGCGCCGATTCCGCACCGAAACGCACCAGCCGCGCGTCGGGCAGACGCTGCGCAGCCGCGATCGTCGCCTGGGGGCTCACCAGCTTGTCGTTGTCCGCGCACAGCATCAGCATCGGCACATTGACACCTTCCAGCCGCCCGGGCGCGAAGCTGTCCAGCGTCGAACGATAAGCGGCGGCGAGCCACTGCCAGCTGGGTGGCCCGAGCGCCAGCTCCGGCTTTTGCGCCTTCCACCACAGTTCGTCCTCATAGCGCACGAGGCTGTGCGTCAGGAACTTCTGTCGCGACGCGCCGGGCAATGCGGGGCGTTCGTTCTGCTTCCATGCCAGCCGCTCTGGACGCCCGATCCGCGTCATGAAGCGCGCGATCTTCCCCGCTGTCTGCTGCGAAAAGGGCTGGCTGCGCAGACCGAGCATCGGCGCCACCAGAACCACCGCGTCGGGCGCGATGCGGCGTTCTATGAGCGCGCGCAGCACGAGATGCCCGCCCATCGAATGCGCGACGATCACATGCGGGCCGGGTGCCGTAGCCTTCAGTGCCGCAAAGCGGTCGGCAAGCTCGTCAATCCAGATGGTGAAGTCCTCGACATGGCCGACGCGGGGGTCTGCGGCGAGGCGGCCCGAACCGCCCTGCCCGCGCCAGTCAAAGCTGTGAATATCCCAGCCTTGCAGATGCCAGTGATCGAAGACCTCGAGATACTTCTCGAAAATGTCGCCGCGTCCGCCCTGGAACAGCAAAGTGCCGCGCGGGAGTTCCGCCGCGCTCGGCCATTCGAAGATCCTCAGCGGCCAGCCATCCGATGCGGTGATCCGCCGATTGACCGCCCCTTGCGGGATCGCGCGACGGTTAAAGATAATGGTTTCCATACGTCGTGGTTACGGTTTCGTAAGGCATAGCGTCTAGCCTGCATCCTATGACGGGGGCAATTTTCTCGCACATTCTGATCGGTACGCTGTGCGGCATGCTGTTGCTGGCGGCCTTCACCGATGTGCGGCGCCGGCAGATCGACAACTGGCTCAATGCAGCGATAGCCTTGCTTGCACCGCTGTTCTGGTGGGCGAACGGCTACGCGTTCTGGCCGGACATAACGATCCAGCTAGGTATCGCGCTCGCGGTCTTCGCGGTCTTTGCCGGCATCTTCGCGATCGGCGCGATGGGCGGAGGCGATGTGAAGATGCTCGGCGCGCTCGCACTGTGGCTCCCGTTCAACGATCTTTTTGCCATGCTGTTCATCATGGCGATCGCCGGCGGCGTGCTCACCGCGGCGATGCTCATTTACCATAAGCTCAACAGATCAAAGACAAATATCGAGGTTCCCTACGGGGTTGCGATAGCCGCCGGGGGGCTTTGGATATTGGCCCAACCTTATCTTAACCATTTTGCTTGATCAAACATGGCGGGCCGATGGGGGGCCCGGCTCAGGAGGCGATTGTCGTCATGGATGTCAAAAAGATCGCATTGCTGGTTGGCGCGCTCGTGATCGCCGCGGTCACCGCCGTCATGGCCAAGAACATGTTCAGCGGTGCATCCGCTCCACAGGCCGCAGCGGCGGCCGCGCCCGAGCCGACCGGGCCGAAGGTGCTCGTCGCCACGCGCGCCCTGCCCGTCGGCACGATCATCGGGCCCGACAGCTTCCGCTATCAGCCCTGGCCCAAGGATCTCGTCCAGAGCGCCTATTACATCGAGGGCGAATCGGACATGGGGGGTCTGGCAGGCACAGTGGTGCGCTACGCCATCACCGCCGGTCAGCCGATCACGCAGGGCGCGCTCGTCAAGCCCGGCGATCGCGGCTTCCTTGCCGCAGCGCTCGGCCCCGGCATGCGCGCCGTGACAGTCTCGGTGTCGGCGGCCAGCGGCGTTGCCGGCTTCGTCTTCCCAGGCGACCGCATTGACCTGGTGCTCACCCAGAGCGTGGGTGGCGACGGCCCCGAGTTGAAGGCGTCGGAAACGATCATCAGCAATCTGCGCGTTCTCGCGACCGACCAGCGCACCGTGCCGACCAACGAGGAGGGCAACACCGAGGTGCGCACCTTCTCGACGGTCACGATCGAGGCGACCCCGCGCATCGCCGAGAAGATCGCGGTCGCGCAGACCATCGGTCAGCTCTCGCTGTCGCTGCGGTCGATTGCCGACAACGAAGCCGACCTTGAGCGCGCCATCGCCGCGGGCGAGGTCAAGGTGCCCGAAGGCAGCGATCCCAAGGCCGACAAGCAGATGCTGCTCGCGGTCGCGTCGCGGCCGAATGATGGCGCCACCACCTTTGTCACGGGCGCGGATGTCTCGCGCTTCCAGCGCCGTACGGTGCCCTCGCAGAAGAGCAGCAGCGACAATTCGGGTGGATCTTCAGCAGTTTCGGGGACCGTCCCGTTCTCCGGTCCGGTGGTCCGCGTTGCCCGTGGCAACAATGTCACCGATGTTTCGGTGGGGGGTAAGTGACATGGCTTTCAAGACCAAGACCACGAAACGGTCGCTCGGATACGCGCTTGCCGCGGCCCTGACGATCGGTACGGCGATTGCGCCGACCGCGCTGGGTGCCGCACCGGGTGGCGCTTCGCAGCCCTCCGCGACCGTCAACCTTTCGACCGGACGCGGTACGCTGGTGAACCTCTCGGCGCCGATGTCGGACCTGTTCGTGGCCGATGCCGGCATCGCCGACGTCCAGGTGCGCTCGCCCACCCAGCTCTACATCTTCGCGAAGGGCGCGGGTGAAACGACGGTTTACGCCACGTCGCGCAGCGGCAAGGTCGTCTATGCCGCGAATGTCCGCGTCGGCAACAACTACGGCACCGTCGACTCGATGCTGCAGTTGGCACTGCCCGATGCCGAGATCCAGGCGACGCCGATGAACGGCCTCGTCCTGCTGACCGGCACCGTCAGCAACCCCGACGATGTCGCCGAGGCAGAAAGGCTGGCGCAGGCCTTCGTGGGTGACAGCAGCAAGGTCGTGTCGCGCCTGCGCACCGCGACCCCGCTCCAGGTCAACCTGCAGGTGCGCATCGCCGAGGTCAGCCGCGACTTCATGAAGTCCGTGGGCGTCAATCTCTTCGCAACCGACGGCAATTTCTTCTTCACGCAAGGGCGCGCCGACGCCATCGACGTTGATCCCACCACTGGCAACGTTACGGTCAAGGGCACCGGTCTCGGCAGCACGCTCGGTATCGTCGACCGTTTTCTGGGCATGGATATCCAGGCTGCCCTGGACCTGGCCGAGACGGATGGCCTCGTCAGCACGCTCGCAAATCCCAACCTGACGGCGCTGTCGGGCGAGACCGCGAGCTTCCTGGCCGGCGGTGAGATTCCGATCCCGATCAGCGAGGGGCTCGGCTCGATTTCGGTCGAATTCAAGCAATATGGCGTCAGCCTGGCCTTCACACCAATCGTGCTCGCCGACGGCCGCATCTCGATGCGCGTTCGGCCCGAGGTATCCCAGCTCACCGATGCGGGCTCGGTCCGCCTCAATGGCTTCACCATTCCTGGCATCACCACGCGGCGGGCGGAAACCACGGTCGAGCTGGGCTCGGGCCAGAGCTTCATGATCGCCGGGTTGTTGAGCAACAATCACAATAACTCGGTCGACAAGACGCCCTTCCTCGGCGACCTACCCGTGCTCGGCGCGCTGTTCCGTTCGAAACGCTTCAAGCGTTCCGAATCCGAGCTGATGATCGTCGTGACACCCTATCTGGTGAAGCCGGTTTCGGCCAACCAGATCGCGCTGCCCACCGATGGCTATCGCGGCACCAACGATGCCGAGACGTTCCTGTTTGGCCAGACGTTCAAGGGCAAGTCGGGCGAACAGCGCCCCGTTCCCCGCAGCGGATCGCCCCGGACGCAGCCCGGCGTAACGCCGTACGACCCGAGCGCGGCCCTGCCTGCCCCGGGCCGCCAGCCGCCGATGCCTGGCGGGCCGACCCAGGAGCGCGTGGCCGTTGCGACCGGCAAAAACGACGCGGGCGCAACGCCCGGCTTCAGCCTCGATTGATCGGAGTGGACCGATGAACAGCACGATCACGAAGACACTGACTAGATCTGCCGCCGCTGCGCTGGCGCTCGCGCTGAGCGCATGCACCGGCGGGACTGTCAATCCCGGGATGGAAGCAGCGCATCAGCCCGTGGTGCAGCGCACCGACTACACGCTCGATCTCCGGACAGGGGACGAACGCGGTCTGGGCGCGGGCGAGGCGCAACGCCTGGCCACCTGGTTCGATACGCTCGAGCTCGGCTATGGCGATCGCATTTCGATCGATGACCCGGCGGGCTACGCCAATCCGGACGCGCGCAGCGCGGTCGCTTCGGCGGCCTCGCGTTACGGCTTGCTCCTCGAACAGGGTGCACCCGTCACGACCGGCCAGGTCGCGCCGGGCAGCGTCAGGGTGGTGGTCAGCCGGATGACGGCTTCGGTCCCCGAATGCCCCGACTGGAGCCGCCCTTCGCAGCCTGAATATGAAGCCTCGACCATGTCGAACTTCGGCTGCGCGTCCGCAAAAAATCTCGCGGCGATGATCGCCAGCCCCGAAGACCTTGTGCATGGACGCACAGTTCAGGGCGGATCAGACGCGCATACCGCAACAAAGGCGGTCAAGGCATTCCGCGACCGCATCGTCACGGGCGTCTCGTCAGTCAAGCAAGAGTCGGCGAAAGGTCAGTAACATGAACGCACCCTGGACTCCCGGTCGCGGCGCGACGCTGCGTGAACCCTTCAACGCCTATGTCTGTGACGACGCCGCCGTCGAGGTCATCCGCTCGGTCGCGGTCGAGCTCGGCTGGTCACCTGAAAAGGTCAACAAGGGCGGCCTTCGCAACGCCGTCCAGTCTCTGTCGGTTTCCGCCAGCCCGAGCATCCTGTTTGTCGACCTGTCGGAATCGGGTGACCCGCTCAACGACATCAATGCGCTCGCCGAGGTTTGCGAGCCCGGCACGGTCGTGATCGCGGCCGGCCAGGTCAACGACGTCCGCCTGTATCGCGACCTGATCGCCAGCGGCATTCAGGACTATCTGCTCAAGCCGTTCAGCCCCGACCAGCTGCGCGATGCGTTTGCACAGGCGCAGGCGGTGTTCAATGCGCCCAAGCATTCGGACTCGGCGGTCGAACGGCCGCACCTGATGACGGTGGTGGTCGGTGCGCGTGGCGGCGTGGGTGCGTCGACAATCGCGACGTCGCTTGCTTGGCTGTTCGGCGAAAAGGCGGGCCGGTCAACCGCGATGCTCGACCTCGACGTCCATTTCGGTACCGGCGCGCTGGCGCTCGATCTCGAGCCCGGCCGTGGCCTGACCGATGCGATCGAGAATCCCAGCCGCATTGACGGGCTCTTCATCGAGCGCGCCATGGTCAAGGCGAACGAGAAGCTGTCGATCCTGTCGGCGGAAGCCCCGCTCAACCAGTCGATGCTGACAGACGGATCGGCCTTTTTCCAGCTTCAGGAAGAAATGCGCTCGGCATTCGAGTGCACCGTGATCGATCTGCCGCGCGGGATGCTCGTGCAGCACCCGCACCTGCTCCACGAAGCGCATGCCGCCGTCGTCATCACCGAATTGACGCTGGCGGCAGCGCGCGATGTCATTCGCATCCTGTCCTGGTTCAAGAGCAACGCGCCACAGGCGCGGATCATGGTTGTCGCAAACCGCGTGCCGGGAAGCGGCGCACCCGAGGTGAGCCGCAAGGATTTCGAAACCTCGATCGAGCGCAAGGTCGATGTCCTCATCCCGCTCGATCCGCGGGTCGCGGCACAGGCCGCGAAACTCGGCAAGCCGATCGCTGAGGCAGGCAAGGGATCAAAGGTCAGCACCAGTTTGCTGGACCTGTCGAACCGCCTGCTCAGCTGCATCGACGAAAGCGCCGAAGACAATGCCGCGGCCGCCAAGGGCAAGTCGCTTCTTGGCAAGCTCGGCGACCTGAAGGCGCTGATGCCGAAAAAGACCGCGAAGGCGTGAATTTGGAGGGCGTTGCGCGAGCCGTCGGGCCGCGCACGCCCACCGGTTTGGATTGGCAGGGGGAATGACTGCGATGTTGCCCATTCTAACCGTTGCGGCCGGACTGGCTGGCGTCCTTGTGCTGCTCTTCGCGGCACTTGCGGGCCCTTCGCTCACCAAGACGCAAACGCGACGTCTGTCGGCTGTGAAGGATCGCCATGCCGCATCCGCGAACGCGACGATCGAGGCGCAAATGCGCCGCGTCATCTCGAGCCGACAGTCCCGCGTTGACGGGTTCGCGGCGCAGTTCATTCCCAATCCCGCCCTGCTCAAGCAACGCATCTCGCGAACGGGCAAGAGCTGGACGCTCGGACAATATGGTATCGCATGCGCGGTTATCGCGATCGCCGTTGCCGGCTTTGGCATCGTCAGCGGTTGGCCGGTGTTCCTCGCTCTGCTCGTAGGCATCGCCGCCGGACTCTTCCTCCCGCATGCCGTTGTCGGCTCGCTGATCAAGCGCCGCATCAACAAATTTACCGTCCGCTTTCCCGACGCGATCGAGCTGCTCGTGCGCGGCCTGCGCGCGGGTCTGCCGATCTCCGAGACGCTGGGCGTCGTCGCCAATGAAATCCCCGGCCCGGTGGGCGAGGAATTCAGCATGGTCAGCGACAAGATCAAGATTGGCCGCACCATGGATCAGGCGCTGCAGGACACCGCGGACCGGCTCGGCACGCCCGAATTCCAGTTCTTCTGCATCACGCTGACCATCCAGCGCGAGACCGGCGGCAACCTTGCGGAGACGCTCTCCAACCTGGCCGACGTGCTCCGCAAGCGTGCGCAGATGAAGCTCAAGATCAAGGCGATGTCGTCGGAATCGAAGGCGTCGGCCTATATCGTCGGCTCGCTGCCCTTCATCGTCTTTGCGCTGATCTACACCGTATCACCCGAGTACATGGCCAACTTCTTCGTCGATCAGCGCCTGATGATCGCGGGCGCCGGCGGGCTCGTATGGATGAGCATCGGCGCGTTCATGATGGCCAAGATGGTCAGCTTCGAGATCTGAGGGCGACAGGACATGACCGAAACAGCCGCACCGACCATCATGGGGATCGACGTCATCTGGGCTGCGACGCTGCTTGCCGCGGTAGCGACCTTCGCGACGCTCACCGCGATCTACGCCGCCACCACGGTGCGCGATCCCATGGCCAAGCGCGTCAAATCGCTCAACGAACGCCGCGAACAGCTCAAGGCGGGCATCGTCGCCTCGACCTCGAAGCGCCGCGCCAAGCTGGTCCATCAGAGCGAGACGACCGATCGCATCCGCTCGTTCCTGAAGTCACTCAAGGTGCTCCAGGACGGACAGCTCAAGACGGCACAGATCAAGCTGGCGCAGGCGGGCATCCGTTCGAAGGACGTCGCCGTCGTCATCATCTTCAGCCGCCTGATCCTGCCGATCGTGTTCGGCGGGACGATGGTGGTTGGCGTTTATCTGCTGGGCTGGTTCGCCGACTGGGGACCGCTGAAGCAGCTCGGCCTTACTGCTGGCTCGCTGATCGGCAGCTACAAGGCACCCGACCTCTTCGTCCAGAACAAGATCACCAAGCGCAGCGAAGCGATCCGCAAAGGGCTTCCCGACGCGCTCGATCTGCTCGTCATCTGCGCCGAGGCGGGCCTGACCGTCGACGCGGCCTTTCACCGTGTCGCACGCGAGCTCGGACGTGCCTATCCCGAGCTGGGTGACGAGTTCGCGCTGACCGCGATCGAGCTGGGCTTCCTGACCGAGCGCCGCATGGCATTCGAGAACCTCGCGCAGCGTGTCGATCTCGACGCGGTCCGCGGCGTCGTCACCACCATGATCCAGACCGAGAAATACGGTACCCCACTCGCTTCGGCGCTCCGCGTGCTCTCGGCCGAATTCCGCAACGAGCGCATGATGCGCGCCGAGGAAAAGGCCGCGCGCCTGCCCGCGATCATGACGGTGCCGCTGATCCTCTTCATCCTGCCCGTGCTGTTCATCGTGATCCTCGGCCCTGCAGCCTGTTCGATCACCGACAGCTTCGTCAACGGCGGGGTCTGACGAAAAAGGGCGGCGGGATTCGATCCCGCCGCCCTCTTCATTTCATCGCAGTGGTGCTCAGCGCGCCTTGAGCGCAGCCTGCGCGGCGGCCAGCCGGGCGATCGGCACACGGTAAGGCGAGGCCGAGACGTAATCGAGCCCCGTCGCTTCGCAGAATTCGATCGACGCGGGATCGCCGCCATGCTCGCCGCAGATGCCGAGCTTCAGGCCGGGACGCGCCGCCCTGCCCCGCTCGGCCGCCAGCTCGATGAGCTCGCCGACACCCTCGATATCGAGGGTCACGAACGGGTCGCGCGGGAAGATGCCCTTGTCGACATAGGTGGTGAGGAAACGGCCCGCATCGTCGCGGCTGACACCGAGCGTGGTCTGCGTCAGGTCGTTGGTGCCGAAGCTGAAGAACTGGCCGACCTCGGCGATCTCGCCCGCCTTGAGCGCGGCGCGCGGCAGCTCAATCATCGTGCCGACGAGATAGTCGATCGTCCGCCCCTTCTCGGCGAACACCGCCTGCGCGGTCTGGTCGATCACGTCCTTCATCAGCTCGAGCTCGCGCCTGGTGGCGACGAGCGGCACCATGACCTCGGGGATCGGCGCCTCGCCCGATTTCGCCGCGACGTCGCACGCCGCCTCGAAGATCGCGCGCGCCTGCATCTCGTAGATCTCGGGATAGGTGACGCCGAGACGGCAGCCGCGATGGCCGAGCATAGGGTTGAACTCGTGCAGCTCGGCGGCGCGGCGCTTGAGCGCCTCGATCCCCACGCCAGCTGCCTCAGCGACCTCCGCGAACTCGGCCTCTTCGTGCGGGAGGAACTCGTGGAGCGGCGGGTCGAGCAGGCGGATCGTGACGGGAAGCCCCGCCATCACCTCGAAGATCTCGGTGAAGTCGGCGCGCTGCTCGGGAAGCAGCTTGTCAAGCGCGGCGCGACGGCCCTTTTCGGTATCCGCGAGGATCATCTGGCGGACCGCCGTGATGCGCTGCGCGTCGAAGAACATATGCTCGGTGCGGCACAGGCCGATGCCCTCGGCACCGAAATCGCGTGCGACACGGCAATCGATCGGGGTCTCAGCGTTGGTGCGAACCTTGAGGCGACGAACCTTGTCCGCCCAGACCATCAGCGTGCCGAAGTCGCCCGCCAGCTCGGGCTGGACGGTCGCCACCGCGCCGTACATCACCTCGCCCGAGGCGCCGTCGATCGTGACGATATCGCCCTCCTTCACCTCGCGCTTGCCGACGCGCATCAGCCTGGCCTTGGCATCGATCGCGAGCGTGCCGACGCCCGAGACGCAGGGGCGGCCCATGCCGCGTGCGACCACCGCCGCGTGGCTGGTCATGCCGCCACGTGCGGTCAGGATGCCCTTGGCGGCGTGCATGCCGTGAATGTCCTCGGGGCTGGTCTCGACGCGGATGAGGATGACCTCTTCACCCAGATCGGCCCATTTCTCCGCGGTGTCGCTGTCGAAGACCGCCTTGCCCGACGCCGCGCCCGGCGAGGCGGGAAGCCCCCTGGCGAGCACGTCGCGCGGCGCCTTGGGATCAAGCGTGGGGTGGAGCAGCTGGTCAAGCGCGGCGGGGTCAACGCGCGCAACCGCCTCTTCCTCGCCGATCAGCCCTTCATTGGCCATGTCGACCGCGATCTTGAGCGCGGCCTTGGCGGTGCGTTTGCCCGAGCGCGTCTGGAGCATCCAGAGCTTGCCGCGCTCGACGGTGAACTCGATGTCCTGCATGTCGCGGTAGTGCGTCTCGAGCAGATCGAAGACGCGTGCCAGTTCCGCATAGGTCTCGGGCATCGCCTCTTCCATCGAGAGCGGCCTGGCCCCGGCCCGCTCACGCGCCTGTTTGGTCAGATACTGCGGCGTGCGGATGCCCGCGACCACGTCCTCGCCCTGCGCATTGATCAGGAACTCGCCATAATAGGCGCGCTCACCGGTCGCGGGATCGCGCGTGAACGCCACGCCCGTCGCCGAGGTATCGCCCATGTTTCCGAATACCATCGCCTGCACGTTAACCGCAGTGCCCCAGTCGCCCGAGATATGGTTGAGGCGGCGATAGACCTTGGCGCGTTCGGACTGCCATGATCCAAACACCGCGCCGACCGCGCCCCAGAGCTGGTCGTGCACGTCCTGCGGGAAGGGCTTGCCCCATTGCTCCTCGACGAGCTTCTTGTAGGTGCCGACCAGCCCCTGCCAGTCCTCGGCCGCCATCTCGGTATCGAGATTATAGCCCTTGTCTTCCTTGGCGATCTCGAGCGCTTCCTCGAACGATCCATGATCGAGTTCGAGCACCACGTCCGAGTACATCTGGATGAAGCGGCGATAGCTGTCCCACGCGAAGCGCGGATCGCCCGAGGTCCGGGCGAGCCCCTGCACGGTCTCGTCGTTGAGACCGAGGTTGAGCACGGTATCCATCATGCCGGGCATCGAGACACGCGCGCCGCTCCGGACAGAGACGAGCAGCGGATCGGCGGCATCGCCGAACTTCTTGCCCGTCACGCCTTCGATATGCGCGATGCCCTTCGCAACCTCTTCGCGCAGGCTGTCGGGGAAGACCTCGCCATCGTCATAATAGCGGGTGCACATCTCGGTCGTGATCGTGAAGCCCGGCGGCACCGGAAGGCCGATCGAGGCCATGCCATCGAGGTTCGCGCCCTTGCCGCCGAGCAGGTTCTTATCGCCCTTGCCGCCATCCGAAACGCCACCGCCGAAACGATACACATATTTGGTCATTCGTCAGGTTCCCCAGTTGGATTTCGTTGGCCGGGCTGGTCTTTCGATAGAGCCGCTAGCCTTCGATCTTTGAGAAGTCGGCGACCCGATGCACAGCGTCGCGCACCCGCGCCAGTGTCGCGAGGCGAGCCGAGCGCTTTGCCGGATCGGCGTCATTGACCGTCACCTTGTCGAAGAACGCGTCGATGGGTGCGCGCAGCGATGCGAGCGCCGCCATCGCCCCTTCGAAGTCTTCCGCGGCGACCGCGGCTTCAGCTTTGGGTTCGGCCGCGTCGAGCGCTGCGAGCAGGTCAGCCTCTTCCTTTTCGGGCGTGTAGGACAGCGAAACCTGCTCCCCTGCCGCGTTGAAGCCTTCCTTCTTCAAAATGTTGGCCGCACGGCGATAGCCGGTGAGAAGATGGTCGCCATCATCCGTTTGGACGAAGGCCTGCAGCGCCTTCACGCGCGCGAGCAGCCGGACGAGATCATCCTCCCCACCCAGCGCGAACACCGCATCGATCAGGTCGTAACGAACCCCCGCCTCGCGCTGCTGGACCTTGAGGCGGTCGGCGAAGAAAGACACTACGTCCGCGAGGACTTTATCGACGTCATTGATTGCTTCATCAAAACCAATGGTCGAGCTTTTCTCATCGAAGCCACCGAACGCTGGAATGTGTTCGACTGCGCGACCATAGATTTCGCAACAATGCACTTTGGCGCGCTGATATCGAATAAGCGATTGCTTCCTAAGTGTCCCAGCTATTCGTTCAAAAGCCTGCTCTACCAAAGCTTGCTTGATGTTCATTCGGCTTGAAGTGAGCGTAAGCAGATCGATGACGCCCAATGCCGCGCGGCGCAAAGCAAATGGATCTTTTGACCCAGTCGGCTTTTCCTGAATCGCGAAAAATTGAGCGATTGTGTCCAGCTTATCCGCCAACGAAACGGCCACCGTCACTGGCGCGGTCGGCACCTCGTCTCCCTGTCCGACCGGTTTGTAGTGGTCGCGGATCGCGTTAGCGACAGCATCAGGCAAGCCCTGCGCCCGTGCATAATAGCCGCCCATGACGCCCTGCAATTCGGGGAATTCGCCGACCATGCCGGTAACGAGATCGGCCTTGGCAAGACGCGCGGCCTGTTCGGCCATATTGGCCAGCTCTTCTCGCTCCACTATGTCATCCCCGCGCACGCGGGGATCCAGTTGGGCGTCAGAGCCCGCTCCGGCATCGTCTGGATTCCCGCTTTCGCGGGAATGACTATGGGGGTTGGTAGCGGAGGAGGGACTTGAACCCCCGACAATCCCTTCTTCCACCAGCCAGCGCGCGAGCTTGGCGACGCGATCGACCTTGTCGGCGACGGTGCCGAGCTTTTCGTGGAAGACGATCTGGTTGAGCTTTTTCGCCTGATCCTCGAGCGGAACCTTCAGGTCCTGCTCCCAGAAGAACTTGGCGTCCGAAAGCCGTGCGGCGAGGACCTTGTGATTGCCCTCGACGATCTGCGCGCCGCCGTCCCTTGCGGTGATGTTGGCGGTGCAGACGAAATTGGGGGCCAGGTTACCCTCGCGGTCGTTGAGCGCGAAATATTTCTGGTTGGTGCGCATGGTGAGCTGGATCACCTCGCGCGGCACCTCGAGGAACGCCGGATCGAACGATCCGAGCAGCGGCACCGGCCATTCGGTCAGCCCCGCATTCTCGGCGACGAGGCCGGGATCCTCGACCAGCGTCAGGCCCGCGGCATCGGCGGCCGCGTGCGCGCCCTCCTCGATCATCTTGCGACGCTCGGCCGGATCGACGATCACATGGCAGGCGCGCAGCTTCGCGGCATAGTCATTGGCATTGCCGATGGTGATGCAGCCGGGATGGTGGAAGCGGTGGCCGACGGTCTCGGCACCGCTCTCGATGCCGTCGATCGAACACGGCACGACGTCGTCCCCGAGCAGCGCGACGATGCCCTGCAGCGGGCGCACCCAGCGCAGGCTTTCGGTCGAGGACGAGGACGCCCCCCAGCGCATCGACTTGGGCCAGGGAAAGGCGCGGATGATCGCGGGGATCGCCTCGCCGATCACCTCCGCGGTCGCGCGGCCGGGCTTTTCGACCACCGCGAACAGCACGCCGTCGCGCTCGACAAGCTGGTCACGCGTCAGCCCCGTCGAGCGCAGGAAGCCCGCGAGCGCCTGTTGGGGCGCGTTGGCGCGCGGGCCCTTGCGTTCCTCGCTTACCGCCTCGGTCTGGAGCGGCAGGCCGGGCGCGATGAGCGCGAGGCGGCGCGGGGTCGCGAAGGTCTCGATCGCTGCGGTCTTGATGCCCGATCTGGCGATCTCCTCGGCGAAGAGGCGCGCGAGGTCGGCGGACGCCTTTTCCTGCATGCGCGCAGGAATTTCTTCGGAGCGGAGTTCGAGGAGGAAATCAGTCATTGGACGCGCCCGACGAAGAAAGAAGAAGACCCTCACCCAACCAGCATGGCGCTGCAGACCATCTGGGGGATGGTCTGTTCGCCATGCTCCCGCGAAGGCGGGAGAGGACTACCCCGCACATGCCGGCCCTCCCCCTCTCCCGCTTTCCGCGGGAGAGGGTTGGGGTGAGGGTCTTCCCTTCCGGATTCCGCAGGGCCATCACGCCGCCCACCCGTTCTTTTCCATCCACGCCGCGCAGCTGCCCTTCGCGAGATCGCGGACGCGGCCGATATAGGCCTGGCGCTCGGCGACCGAAATCACCCCGCGCGCCTGGAGCAGGTTGAAGACATGGCTCGCCTTGATCGCCTGCTCATAGGCGGGGATCGGCAGCTTCTTCTCGAGGCACAGCTCGCACTCGGCGGTCGCCTTGCGGAACGCGTCGAACAGCCGCTCGGTATCCGCAACCTCGAAGTTCCAGGTGCTCATCTGCACCTCGTTGTCGAGGAAGACGTCGCCATAGGTGACGCCCCCCTCCCCGATCGGAACGTCGTTGAACGCGAGGTCATACACGCTGTCGACGCCCTGGATGTACATGGCGAGGCGTTCGAGGCCGTAGGTCAGCTCGCCCGCGACGGGCTTGCAGTCGAAGCCGCCCATCTGCTGGAAATAGGTGAACTGCGTCACCTCCATGCCGTCGCACCACACTTCCCAGCCAAGCCCCCAGGCGCCCAGCGTCGGGCTTTCCCAGTCGTCCTCGACGAAGCGGATGTCGTGCTTCGTGAAGTCGATCCCGATCGCGGCGAGCGAGCCCAGATAGAGCTCCTGCAGGTTCGCCGGGCTCGGCTTCAGGATTACCTGATACTGGTAATAATGCTGGAGGCGGTTGGGATTTTCGCCATAGCGGCCGTCGGTCGGGCGGCGGCATGGCTGGACATAGGCGGCGTTCCAGGGATTGGGGCCAAGCGCGCGCAATGTCGTCGCAGGATGGAACGTACCCGCGCCCATTTCAATGTCATAGGGCTGCAGGATCACGCACCCCAGCGCACTCCAGTAATCGTGGAGCGTCAGGATCAGCTTCTGGAAGCTGGGCGGCTTCGAATCGGTCAATTTCAGCCCCCTTCGGCTGGCTGCAAGGCACCGCTCAGGACATGCTTCGCAGATGCAAAATATTACAAGCGGCCCTTTGGCGGATGGGCGCGGACGGGTCAAGCGAGCGGGTCAATCTCCCTTTGACCTTTGCCGCGCAAGCAGCGAAGCATGACCGTGATTCCAATGACCTGAAAGCGAGCCCGGATGAAGAAGATCACTGCCGCCCTTGCCTGCCTCATGCTCGGCACCGCGCCGCTGCGCGCGCAGGCGCCGGTGACCGACGCCGATCCCGCCCTGTGGGTCGTGAAGGATGCGGATACGACGATCTATCTGTTCGGCACCGTCCATGTGCTCAAGCCAGGGCTCGATTGGTTCAACGAGGGCGTGAAGGACGCCTTCAATGCCTCGGACGAACTCGTGATCGAGATGGTCGAACCCGATACGGCGGCGATGCAGCAGCTGGTGATGAGCAAGGCGCTCGACCAGTCGGGCAAGCCATTGAGCGCAAAGCTCAGCGACGATCTGCGTATGCGCTACCAGAAGGCGATGGCGGATGCCGGGCTTCCCGTCGAGGCCTTCGATCCGTTCGAGCCCTGGTTCGCGACGGTGACGCTGTCGATCCTCCCACTGAAGAAGCTCGGCTACGATCCCGAGAGCGGCGCCGAGAAGGTGCTGACCGCCGCAGCCAAGCAGGCGGGCAAGAAGGTGGAGGGCCTTGAAACCGCCGAACAACAGCTCGGTTATTTCGACACGCTGCCCGAGGCACTGCAGCTGCGCTATCTGGAAGCCGTGGTCGATGACATGCCCCGATACGGCACGATGCTCGACACCATGGTCACAAGCTGGACCAGGGGCGATCCCGAAGCGCTGGCCGAGCAGATGAACGAAGGCATGGAAAAGACCCCCGAGCTCGCCAAGATCCTGCTCGACGACCGAAACGCACGGTGGGCGCAATGGATCAGGACACGGCTCGACACACCCGGTACCAGCTTTGTTGCGGTCGGCGCGGGCCACCTCGCGGGCAAGGGCAGCGTTCAGGATCAGCTGAAGGCGCTCAGAATCGAGAGCGTTCGCGTCAATTACTGATCCGGTTGTTGCCGGTTCAGCTTCGAGCGGGAATAAGGGGCGCCATGTTGCGCCCCTTTTCTCTTCTGCTCTCCGCCCTCCTCGCCGCCTGCTCCTCGGCCGGCGAGGCCAATGCGCCCGTCAAGCCGGCTCTGTGGAAGGTGGCTGACGCCGACACCACCATATACCTGTTCGGTACGATCCACATGCTGCCGCCCGATTACAAATGGCGGACCAGGGCATTCGACAAGGCGCTGGGCAAATCGGACCAGCTCGTCCTAGAAGTAGTGCTCGACAAGGATCCAAAGAAGACCGCCGAAATCGTGACACGGCTCGGCATCTCGCCGGGGCTACCGCCGCTGCTCGACCGCGTGCCCGCCGATAAGCGCGACGCGCTTGCGAAGCTGATCGAGACCTCGAAGCTCCCGGTCGAGCGACTGAACACGATGGAAACCTGGTCCGCGGCGACGACGCTCGCAGCGCTGACGCTGCGCCAGGCCAACATCACCGCCACCGAAGGCGTGGAACGCCAACTGTCGAGCACGTTCGAGAGCGCGCGCAAGCCGATCGGCGGGCTTGAGACGACCGAGCAGCAGCTGGGCTATTTCGACACGCTGCCCGAGGCGGTGCAGCGCCAGTTCCTCGTCAGCGTGATCGACAGCACGGTCGATGCCGAGGCCGAGTTCAAGAAGATGATGGCAGCCTGGTCGAGCGGCGACACCCGCAAGATCGCCACCACCTTTGATGAAGAGCTGCGCTTCTCGCCCGAGCTGGCCGAGGTGCTGCTGCACAGGCGCAATGCTAACTGGACGGATTGGGTGAAGAAACGGCTCGACGCCCCGGGCACGGTGTTCGTCGCGGTCGGCGCCGGGCATCTCGCGGGCAAGGATTCGGTGCAGGAATTGCTGGCCAGGGACGGGCTGAAAGTGACGCGGGTACAATGACTGAAAGCCCCTCCCCTTCAGGGGAGGGGTTGGGG
>NZ_JBYSXE010000150.1:0-539 GCF_058781925.1 Sphingobium sp. FW306-1B-F04DB
CCCGCGACGCGCGTGCGCGGCGTGACATTGTCCCTGGCATAGATGTTGAAGCCGTAGTTGAGCGCGCCGCTCGGGGTATAGAGCCCCATCAGGTAGTTGCCGTCGCTGGCATTGTAGCGCGGTCCGCGCAGCGCGACATTGCCGACATAATTGGCATAGACGCTGCCGAACTGGTTGGAGACCAGCCCCGTCTCGGAGACGAAATTGTAGAAGACGTTGCTGATGATGTCGGCCTGACCGACCGTGCCCGGCGCCGCGGGCGCGGTGCCCACCGCGATGTTGATCCCGCGCTGCTCGCCATGCTGCGAGAGGTTGTGCGCGATCGTGATGTTGGCGGCGGGCTTGAGGAAGAAGGTCTTGCAGTGCAGCGACGAGGTATGCCCCGCATTGCGGCACAGATTGGGGCCGATGATCGACCATTGCACGGTGCAGTTGGTGCAGCCCATGTCGAGGCTCTCATCGGTGCCGAACATCGTCGAGACATGGTCGAGGATCTGGTTGTTGGTCCCCGACATGCGGATCGGATCGCCGTTCAGCGA
>NZ_JBYSXE010000151.1:0-505 GCF_058781925.1 Sphingobium sp. FW306-1B-F04DB
CCGTGACCGTCCTGCCGAAGCTGCGGATCGCGCTATTCCGGGCCACTGGGAAGGCGATCTCCTGATTGGGGCCGCCGGCACGCGCATTGCAACGCTCGTCGAACGCCACAGCCGTTTCACAATGCTCATCAAATTGCCGAAGAAGGATTCGACGAGCATCGTGGCAGCCTTGGCACAGCAGATCGGTAAGCTCCCTCTCGAATTGCGACGTTCCCTGACATGGGATCAAGGGACGGAAATGGCTCGGCACAAGAATTTCACCGTCGCAACCGATATCCAGGTCTATTTTTGTGATCCGCGCAGTCCCTGGCAGCGCGGAAGCAACGAAAACACCAACGGCCTGCTTCGGCAATATTTCCCGCCAGCCACCAACCTATCGCGCTTCTCTCAGGCTGAACTCAACGCCATTGCCTTGCGCCTCAATCAGCGCCCTCGAAAAACATTGGACTTCGAGACCCCCGCCGATAGGCTCAAGAAGGTGTTGCAATGACCGGTTGAATCCACC
>NZ_JBYSXE010000152.1:0-504 GCF_058781925.1 Sphingobium sp. FW306-1B-F04DB
GATCCGCGAGACCGGGCACCGGCGGCTGGAAGAGATGACTGCCCGTTGCCAGCACGAACTTGTCGTAGGGCATGTTCGTCCAGTTCCCATCGGCATGTTCGATCACGATCTGGCGCGCCGCCGCATCGATCGTCTGCACGAGCCCGGCAATGTGGCGGACGCCAACCGCCTTGAGCAAAGGCGCGATGTCGGGGTTCATGTTTTCCAGAACCGCTTCATAAAGACGCGGCCGCATCGTCAGATTGGCGCTGGGCGACACGATCGTCACCTGAACGTCCTGCTCCCGGTCCGCGAGCGCGACGGCGCGGGCGGCCGAGATCGCGGCCCACATGCCGGCAAAACCCGAGCCGGCGATAACGATATCCTTGGTCATAGCATTTTCCTTGTCTGCCGGACGCGCGGAGCCATTCCGTCGAGCAACAGCGCGACGGTGTTCCCGGCAGGTCCGGCAGGCTGCCGAGAATGGCCCGTTTTCCAGAGGGGAGCGGCGGCGGAGGGCCGCGG
>NZ_JBYSXE010000015.1:0-78565 GCF_058781925.1 Sphingobium sp. FW306-1B-F04DB
ACGGTGTTCCCGGCAGGTCCGGCAGGCTGCCGAGAATGGCCCGTTTTCCAGAGGGGAGCGGCGGCGGAGGGCCGCGGACCGTACACGGTCCGGGGCCGATTGCCTTGCTATGTCCGCCGCAGGCGGCGGGCCGAGTCAACGAAGATCCACAGCGAAGCCGCGAACAGGCCGATGTCCTTCAGCAGGAACTGGCCAGGCGCAACGCTGATTGCCGGAAAGCCGAGGCTCGGCTCGAAGGTGCCGGGGGTCGTCAGCATGAAGCTCAGCGTCGTGAAAAACAGGCCGGCGGACAGGAAGCCGCCGAGCGCCGAGCTGGCCGGCTTGAACAGGCCGAGCAGCACCAGAAGGCCGATGCTCACTTCGAGGACGCCGAGAAACGACGAGAAGCCGCGAACCGAGAAGATGTCATAGAACCAGTCCAGCAGCGGGCTGTTCGACACAAGCGGAACGAGTCCTTCGGCTTCATATGCCGTGAACTTCATTCCGCCGAACCAGAAATAGATGATCGCGAGCGAAATGAAGAGGCCGGCGCGCGCCAGGGGCTCGGCAGCCGCCAACGCGCGGTCGATGGTATCGGTCTTGTGGGACATGGTGGGATTTCCTTTGTGTGGGCGGCCGGGATCGCCCGCCAGTGCGGATGGCGACGGGGCCAGCCTGAGCAACGCGCCCGGCTCGGTGGATCGGTTGTCGCGGCCCATGAGGACGATGTTCGGCATGATCGGTTTCCTTGGCTTGGGGCGATTCGAGGGGCCCTGCTGTGATCGGCGCCTCGACACGTGTGGGGGAATGACATAGGCTTCCGCACTTGTTGTCCGCGAAGGATTGCAGATCGTCCGATGGCCGATGTCGTGACGCCGAGGGCACCCGAATCCGCGCTACCGGACCGATTGGCTGCCTTGTTCGATCGTATCCGCATCTCTGCACGCGTGTTCCACACCGGGCTGGTTTGCGGCATCGAAGAATTCGGGCAACCCGGCGGGCTGGGGCACTTGCACGTCCTGCGTGCCGGGCGCCTCGCCGTGGAAAGCGACGTGATGGACCGCGCCACGCTTCAGGCGCCCGCTGCCATCCTGTTTCCCCGGACAAGCACACACCGGCTGATCGCCGAAGAGGACGAGGGGGCGGAACTCGTATGCGCCGAGATCGATCTGGGCGGGCAGGGCAATCCGCTCGAACAGGGGCTGCCTCCCGTGCTCGTGCTGCCGCTGACGCCGCAAGACGTGCTCGACAGCGCCCTTTCCTTGCTGTTTGCTGAGGCATCGGCGCGGGAATGCGGCCGTCGGGCCGCGCTCGACCGGCTGGCCGAAGTGGTGCTGATCTATATGCTGCGCCGCTTCATGGATGCGCCGGAACCCGGCTATGGATTGCTCGCAGGGCTAGCTCATCCGGCGCTGGGCCGGGCGCTGATCCGGATCCATGAGCGCCCGGGCGACGCCTGGACGCTGGAGCGTATGGCGGACGAAGCCGGCATGTCCCGCACCGTCTTCGCCGAGACCTTCCAGCGTGTCGTCGGAATGGCGCCGGGCGAATACCTGACCCGGTGGCGTCTGTCCGTTGCGCGCGCCCTGCTGCAAGCGGGGCGCCCGGCGAAGGCGGTCGCCCCGCAGGTAGGCTATTCCAGCGCGGCCGCGTTCTCGCGGGCGTTCGCCCGCCACTTCGGCACACCTGCGCGCGAGGTCGGCCGCGACGATGCGGAGCCGGGGAGAGGGGAACACGCCGGAGCGAGGCGGTAGCGCGAGTTATCCCGTTGCTTCGCGCCGTGAGCAGGCACAGATCACCGACGCCGAGATCCGCGCCAGCCCCACCAAGATCACCGGGCTTTGGGAAACAAGAATGGCGGACCCGTCACCGGCGCGCGACCAAGTGCCGGCTGACCATGCCGCCCGGCACGCGGCTGGTCGCCGCGAAGGCGAAAGAAGCGCAGGGAGCTCGCGCAAACGGATCGAACCATGCACGGGAAGAGGCCGGGTGGTGTTGTCGGAATCCGATCCGTCCAGCAGTCCGCGCAAGGCCGGATGCTCCTTTGGGGTTATTGGCGGCCATCTGCGGAGAGGTTACGGTCGGTTTTATCGCCACCCAAAGCGATCAGAACGTCAGGCAACCTCTGGCAGGGGGTTGGAACAGCAAGCAGGTTGCGCGCGTAAAGTGACGAACTTCATCGGACGGAGACCGGCCATGCATGACACGGCGAGAAACGGGCTTTGCGCAGTAGTTGCGATGATGTCAGCGGGGGCAGCGCTCGCGGCTGACCCGTCGGGCACGGGTGCTCCCGCTGCTTCCGGCCTCATGGCGAAAGTCCCCATCAAACTTGGCTATTACGTCAATGAGGGCGAACAATGCTCCCGCCCAACATCGGTCATGAAGTTCGGCCACAATAGCGTCTGGAACATTTATGAGGACGATGCGGGAGAGACAAAGCTCGCCTCGGTTAGTCGCCAGGATGGAGGATACTGGCTGCAGTTCGCGGGTGAGTTTGAAGAGCAGGACCCGCAGGGCATCCAGCTTTCTTCCAAAGGGCCGGGCCGGATCGAAGTGACCATTCAGGATACGGCCCTCATGCATCATTGCAGTCCGCAGGAGTTGCCGGCCTCCTTCAGGAAATAGTCCTGCTGGACAAATGGTGGAGGCGCGCAGCGCTTCACGGCGCGTCGTACGCCCCCGCACCGGCTCAGCTCGCGACCGTCAGCGTGACGGCCTTGAGATCGACCGAGTTCGGACCCACCATGATATCGAACTCGCCGGGCTCGACGACGCGCTTCATCTCGGCGTTCCACATGCGAAATGCCTTCTGGTCGAGCGTGAAGGTCAGGGTGCGACTTTCGCCCGGCGCCAGTGTCACACGCGTGAAGCCTTTCAGCTCCTTCACGGGGCGCGTGACCGAGCTCACCTTGTCGCGGACATAGAGCTGGACCACCTCGTCGCCCGCGCGCTTTCCGGTGTTGCGGATATCGACGGAGACGGTGAGGCTGCCATTGGGCGCGATGCGCGACTGCGACAGCCGCGGGGCGCTGATGTCGAAGCTGGTATAGCTGAGGCCATAGCCGAAGGGGAAAAGCGGGTCGGTCGTATCGAAAAGATAGCCGCGCCGCGCGCTCGGCTTGGCATTGTAGAACATCGGCAACTGCCCGACGCTGCGCGGGATCGTGAGGGTCAGCTTGCCGCCCGGATTGACGTCGCCGAACAGCACGTCCGCCACTGCGTTGCCGCCCTGTTCACCCAGATACCAGCCCTCGATCAGCGCATTCGCCTCTTGCGCGATCTTCACGGTGGAGGCGGGGCGACCATTGATCAGGATGACGGTCACGGGCTTGCCCAGCGCCTTCAGCGCGTCGAACAGCTCCTGCTGCTCGCCGACGAGGTCGAGGCTGGCGCGGTCGCCGAGATGGCTTTTCGCCCAGCCCTCGCGGCTGGTCTGTTCGGTGTCGCCCAAGGTCAGGATGATCTGGTCCGCCCCCTTCGCGGCCTCAACGGCCTCGGCGATCAGCTTGCGGTTCTGCGCCGGGTCCGACAGCTGGACCTCGTCGGCCCACCAGTCGTCATTCTCGGTGATCTTCACACCCTGCGCGAAGACGATGTTCGCATTCTTGCCAACCTTCGCCTTGATCCCCTCGAGGATCGAGACCTTGACGGGCGGCTCGCCATAATAGCCGCCAAGCCGTGCGACCGCAGCACTGGGTCCGATGACCGCAATGGTCGGCCTGGCGGCTCCCCCTTTGGGCATGGCGAGCGGGAGCATGCCATCGTTCTTGAGCAGGATGATCGAGCGCTGCGCGGCCTTGAGCGCGAGCGCGCGCGCCTCGGCGTTGTTGGTGATCGCCTTTTCCCTGGCGGCGTCGGCGAAGGGATTTTCGAACAGCCCCGCACGGAACTTGAGCGTGAGCATCTTGCGCGTCGCGTCGTCGATCCGCGCCCGCGACACGCGCCCGTCGCGCACCGCCTTGGTCAGCGACGCGAAGGACAGGCCGTCGGGCATGTCCGAATCCACGCCCGCGTTGAGCGAAATAACCGCCGCGTCTTCGAGGCTGCCCGCCACCTTGTGCAGGTTCACCAGGTCGTCGATCGCCGAATAGTCGGAGATGATCGCGCCCGTGAAGCCCCATTCGCCGCGCAGCACGTCGGTCAGCAGCCACTTGTTCGCGTGGCTCGGCACGCCGTCGATCTCGTTGTAGGACGGCATGACCGCGCCGACCTTGGTCCGCGTCACGACCTCCTCGAAGGGCGGGAAGAAATTCTCCCGCAACGTCCGTTCCGAGAATTGCGCGGGGCCGACATTGGTGCCGCTCTCGGGCTGACCATGCCCGGTCAGATGCTTCAACGTGGCGAACACCTTGCCGGGGGCGAGCTTGTCTCCCGTACCCTGCAGTCCCTCGACCGCGGCCACGCCCATCTCGCCCGCGAGATAGGGATCCTCGCCGAAGGTCTCCTCAATCCGGCCCCAGCGCGGATCGCGCGCCACATCGACCACGGGCGAGAGGACAAGGTGGACGCCGCGGGCGCGGATTTCGCGCGCAATCACGTTGTTGATCTCACGCATGAGGTCGGGATCCCAGGTCGAGGCGAGGCCGATCGCCTGTGGAAAGCTGGTCGCGCCTACCGCTGCGAAGCCGTGCAGCCCCTCTTCGTGGAACAGCAGCGGAATGCCGAGCCGCGTCTTTTCGGTCGCCCAGTGCTGGAGCGTGTTGGCCAGCTTCATCGATTGCTCGCCGGTATGACGGGGGACGACGCGCGGGCTGAACGCGCCCTTGGCGTCCGAAGGGCGCGAGAACTGGCCAAGCCCGTTCGGGTAGCGCGCCGACATCTTGGCGGGATCGAACTGGAGGTTGGCGTCGAGCACCTCGGGCTTGTTCTGCCAGACCGCGAGCAGCTGCGCGACCTTCTCTTCGAGCGTCATGCGTCCGAGCAGGTCCTCGACGCGCGCTTCAACGGGCGCGCGCGCATTCTTGTAGAGCGGGGTTTCACGCTGCTGCGCGGCGGGTTGCTGGGCCGACACCGACGCAGCGCCCGGCGGTACAAGCGCCGCCAGCGCAGCCATCATCATTCCCGAATTGCGAGCGAACGCGCTGAACCGCATGAAGCCTCCCTCTCCCGTGGGCGGCGTTGCGCCCTATTGCAATCATCTTGTCGATGTGTCTATTGATAGCGCTAACATGATATGCTCTTCATGGGCTTGTCAATCCCCGCGTCAGAGGGGGGAGGGGAACGCCGTTGGCAAGCGGCGCCGATCTGAGAGGGGGCGATATGTTGCGTACGCTGCTCCATGGATGGTTCCCCCCTGCGCTGGTCGTCCTGACCGGCACGGCCCAGGCCGGGGACGCCGACGACCTCTGGCTGCGCTATGGTCCGATTGGTTCAGGAGCAGATGTTCAACACGGTGTCGCCCTCCTTGTTGCGGACGCACCATATTGATGTAGTGAACGGGTAACAGTCGGGAGATTTTGCGTGGATTCAAAGCCCAATCGTCGCCACGGCGGGAGGTCGACCATCCATGACGTCGCACGGCGCGCGGCGGTATCTCCGATGACCGTTTCGCGCGTGATCAATGGCGAGAAGAACGTCAAGCAATCGACGCGCGAACTGGTTGAAGAGGCGATCCGCGAGCTCAACTATGCACCCAATCCCGCGGCGCGGAGCCTGGCCAGTGCGGACCTGATCCGTATCGGCCTGCTCTACAGCAATCCGAGCGCCGCCTATCTGAGCGAATTCCTGGTCGGCGGGCTCGACCAGTGCAGCCGCAGCAATGTCCAGCTCGTCGTAGCCAAATGCGAGCCCGGCACCGACGAGGAGGTCGTGGCCGAAAGGCTGATCGCGAGCGGCATCGACGGAATCATCCTGCCCCCTCCGCTGTGCGACGCTGCGCGGGTGATCGAGAAGCTGTCTGAGGCGCGAACACCCGCGGTTGCCGTCGCGACAGGCCGGCCCGCGGACACCGTCTCCGCGGTCAGCATCGATGACTGGAAGGCCGCGTTCGAAATGACCGGGCATCTGATCGCGCTCGGGCACCAGCGTATCGGCTTCATCATCGGGCACCCCAACCAGAGCGCGAGCGAACGCCGGCTCGATGGCTATCGCGCCGCGCTCGAGGCGGCGGGTATCGAACCGGTGGACGAACTGATCGTGCAGGGCTTCTTCACCTATCGTTCCGGGCTCGACGCCGCCGAGCTGTTGCTGCGCCTGGCCGAGCCGCCGACCGCGATCTTTGCGAGCAATGACGACATGGCCGCGGCGAGCGTTGCCGTCGCGCATCGGCATGGGCTCGATGTACCGGGTGACATCACCGTCTGCGGCTTCGACGATACCGCGCTGGCGATGACGATCTGGCCCGAACTCACGACGATCCACCAACCGATCACCGACATGTCGCGCGCTGCGGTTGACCTGCTGATCGAGGAGATTCGCCGCAGGCGCGCCAAGCAGAAGGAGCGGCACCCGCATGTGCTGCTCGATTTCTCGCTGGTTCGGCGTCAGTCCGATGCGGCGCCGCGTCGGCGGCCGCCTACCTCGCGCGCAAAGCTTGACAAGGTGCGCTGACGTACCATGGTAGCGTTACCATAAGGCGTTACGATAGACTTCCGGCCCTGTGCCGGCAGGTGGAGGATTGCATGAAAACCCGAAGTCCCGTGCGTCCGTTCAGGTCGCGCGACTGGTTTGCCGACCCGGCGCGCAGCGACATGACTGCGCTCTATCTCGAGCGCTTCATGAACTATGGCGTGACTCCCGAGGAGCTTCGTTCCGGACGCCCGATCATCGGCATCGCCCAGACCGGGAGCGACCTTTCGCCGTGCAATCGCATCCATCTCGATCTGGCGCGGCGCGTGCGCGACGGCATCCGCGACGCCGGCGGCATCCCGATGGAATATCCCGTCCATCCGATCTTCGAGAATTGCCGGCGGCCGACGGCGGCGCTCGACCGGAACCTGTCCTATCTGGGGCAGGTCGAAATCATGCACGGCTATCCGATCGATGCGGTCGTGCTGACCACGGGCTGCGACAAGACCACGCCCGCGGGGATCATGGCGGCGGCGACGGTCGACATCCCGGCGATCGTGCTCTCGGGCGGACCGATGCTCGACGGGTGGCACGGGGGCGATCTGGTCGGCTCGGGCACCGTCATCTGGCGCAGCCGGCGCAAGCTCGCGGCGGGCGAGATCACCGAGGAGGAATTTCTCGACGCTGCCTGCGCGTCGGCGCCTTCGGCGGGGCATTGCAACACGATGGGCACCGCCTCGACGATGAACGCCGTCGCGGAGGCGCTGGGGCTGTCGCTGCCCGGGTGCGCCGCGATCCCCGCACCCTATCGCGAGCGCGGCCAGATCGCCTACCAGACCGGCCGCCGCATCGTCGACATGGCCTATGAGGATCTGCGTCCTTCACGGATCCTGACGCGCCAGGCATTTCTCAATGCGATTGCGGTCACCACCGCGATCGGCGGGTCGAGCAACGCGCAGCCGCATATCGTCGCGATGGCGCGCCATGCCGGACTGGAGATACGGACCGAAGACTGGATGGGCGCCTATGACCTGCCGCTGCTCGTCAACATGCAGCCGGCGGGCAAATATCTCGGCGAACGCTTCCACCGCGCGGGCGGCGTCCCCGCGGTCATGTGCGAACTGCTCAAAAAGGGGAAAATCGACGGCACCTGCCTGACCGTGACCGGCCGAAGCGTGGCGGACAATGTCGCGGGGCGCGAGGCGTCGGACCGCGAGGTTATCCTTTCCTATGATGCGCCGTTGCGCGAGCGCGCGGGTTTTCTCGTGCTCAAGGGCAATCTGTTCGATTGCGCGATCATGAAGACGAGCGTGATATCCGAGGAGTTCCGCACGCGTTATCTGTCCGTGCCCGGCCGCGAGGGTGTGTTCGAGGGACGCGCGATCGTCTTCGATGGCTCGGACGATTATCATCACCGGATAAACGACCCGGCGCTCGGGATCGACGAGAACTGCATCCTGGTGATCCGCGGTGCGGGTCCGATCGGCTGGCCGGGCTCGGCCGAGGTCGTCAACATGCAGCCGCCCGACGCGCTGCTACGACGCGGGATCATGAGCCTGCCAACGCTCGGCGACGGGCGCCAGTCGGGCACGTCGGACAGCCCCTCGATCCTCAATGCGTCCCCCGAAAGCGCGGCGGGCGGCGGACTGGCGTGGTTGATGACGGGGGACACCATCCGCATCGACCTCAATGCCGGACGCTGCGATGCGCTGGTGGACGAGGATGAAATCGCGCGGCGACGCGCTGCCCCGCCGCCGCCGGTGCCGGCCAGCCAGACACCCTGGGAGGAGATCTATCGCGAGAAGACGGGGCAGCTCGCCGATGGCGCAGTGCTAGAAATGGCACTCAAATATCGCGCCACGTCGAAGCGGACCCCGCGGCACAATCATTGAGGCCTGCGCGATGCGGGTGTTCAGGCCCGCTCGGCAGGCTACACGCTGATCCGCATCGTCGCTACGCGCCGATCTCCCGGCGCGAGCATGGGCATAGGCTCTTCGGGGCGATTGAGCGCGTCGGGCATATGGCCGACGGGCTCGGCGAAGAAATAGTCCTCGCCGGGCGGAATACAGATATGCAGCCACTCAAGTCCTGGCGAGGCTTCGATACGGACGACGATGTCCGGCGCGATGATCTCAAGCCGTCCATCCCATCCTTCGTGGCAATGGTCGACCAGCGTGTCACGGCGGACACGCGCGCCCGATCGCCAATCCGCAAAATGGTCGGGCGCGGCGCGGCGCGTTGGCAGGCAATCCGCGTCCGCCAGCCACACGGCGCCGAGTGCGGCACGCAGATGCGTCCGATCGTCCAGCGGGAAGGCGGGATGAAAACCGAGGCCAGCCGGCATCCGCATGTCGTCGAGATTTTCGAGCGACAGGCTGAAATCGACATGCTTGTCACCGAGGGAGATGCACTGTTCGGCGCGGTAGCGCCAGGGCCAGTCGGGACCTCCATCATGCTCATGACGCATCAGGATCGCGGCTCCGTCCTGGGCGATGACATCCCACCGCGAGTGCCAACCGACCCCATGAAGCGCATGCGGATGAGATCCAAAATTGAGCAGCACGCGCCTTTCGCGACCATCGAGGACAAAGCGCCCGTGCGCGATGCGGTTGGCATAGGGCAGCAGCGGAAAGCAGGCGGTGTCGATGACATTGCGGGTATCGGGCGGGCAGGGGCGTAGAACGTCGTGTCCGCGATGCTGCAATGTCGTCACCGCGCCGCCCAGTTCCGGGTTCAGTGCGATGGTCCAGGGTCCCGCTGACAGGGTCGGCAATCTGGCGCCTTTCTTGTCACTGCACAGCAGGTTCGAACGGTCCCGCGGGAAGCACTGAACCGGCCGCGGCGAGCGCCGCGAGCCTCATCCCGCCATCGCTTCCAGCTCGAGCCCGCGGGTCTCATGGACCATGGCGCGGACGAAGAAGAACGAGACGAGCGCACTCAGCGCATAGAATCCGTAAGTCACGACAAGGCCGATGCTGGCGGCAAGCGCGGGGAAGCTGACGCTGATCGCGAAATTCGCCATCCACTGCGCGAAGCCCGCGACCGCGAGGCCCGATCCGCGGATCTGGTTGGGAAACATCTCGCCCAGCATCACCCACATGACGGGGCCCCAGCTGAGATTGAAGAAGACCACATAGGCATTGGCCGCGACCAGCGCGATGATGCCCGTCTGATCCGACAGATGGAGTGTCCCGCCCTCGAGCGTTCCGGTGGAGAAACAGGCCGCAACGACGGTCAGCGTCAGTGTCATGCCGGCCGAGCCGATCAGCAGCAGCGGCTTGCGCCCGATCCTGTCGATGACCATCACCGTGAACAGGCAGGCGAGGATCGAGAGCGAACCCGAAAGAATGTTGATCTTCAGCGCGTCATCCTCGCTGAAGCCGACCGACTGCCACAGCACCGCGCCATAGTAGAATACGATGTTGATGCCGACGAGCTGCTGGAAGACCGCAAGGCCGATGCCCGCCCAGACGATCTTGCGGACCTTGCCGGTAGACTTGTCGATCAGGTCGGACAGCCTGGGGCGATGGTGATCGGTCGCGAGCGAGGCCTCGATCTCACGCACCTTGCGCGCGGCTTCCTCGGCGCCGAACAGCCGCGTGAGCACGTGCGCGGCGCGTTCCCTGTTGCCCTTGGCGACGAGGTAGCGGGGGCTTTCGGGGATGAAGAGCAGGGCGATGAAATAGACGGCGGCGGGGATAGACTGCATCCAGAACATCCAGCGCCATGCGGGATAGCCGAGCCAGAATTCCGCCTGCGAACCGCCCGCTGTGGCCGCCAGCAGATAATTGGCGACGAAGGCGCCGGTCAGGCCCGTGATGATCATGATCTGCTGGACGCTCGACAGCCGGCCACGGATGCTCGCGGGCGTCACCTCGCTGATATAGACGGGCGAGAGGACGCTTGCGGCGCCGACGCCGAGGCCGCCGATGAAGCGCGCGAGGATGAACACCGCCGAAGACCCTGCGGCACCCGCGCCGAGCGCGCTGAGCAGGAAGAGAACCGCGGCGATCATCATCACGCTCCGCCGCCCGATCAGGTCGGCAAGCCGGCCTGCGATGAATGCGCCGACGGCACAGCCCACCAGGATGGCGCCAACATTCAGGCCGGTGCCGAGCTTGGAAAGGTCAAAGGCATGTTCCAGACCGTCCTGGGTGCCGTTGATCACCCCGCTGTCATAACCGAACATGAAGCCGCCGATCGTGGCGACGGCGACGATCGCCGCGATGAACGCGATGTTCACCTGGCCCGTTGCTTGCGTTTGCATCGCTTTTCAATCCCTCCCTCTTGCGCGCCGATATTGTGCTGTGTTTCCGGCGCGGTGCCCCTTTTCTGCTTGTTCCCTATAAGTTTATCGCCGTCATCGGTAGCCCCGGCACGTCGACGCGAAAGCTGAAGAGATCGCCGGCGTGCGGCTGAGCCGCGCGTTCGGTGTCTGACAGGCCCTTGCTCGCGGTCGTCGCATAGGCGGTCCGGAAGCCGCCCCCGCCAAAAGCGATCTTGGTGACGTTGGCGACAGGGAAGCGGACAAAGCCGGTCAGCTCGCCCGACGGCGCGTAACGCCGTACGCCCCAGCCGCCAAAGAGCGCGACCCACACGTTGCCCTCGCTGTCGACGGTGGGGCCGTCGGGATGGCCCTTGCCCTCCTCGATCCTTGCAAAGATCCGGCGGTCTGCGAGCAGACCATCGTTGGTGACATCGAATGCGTGGATTGTGCGACCCAGCGTGTCGACATGATAGAGGATCCGGCCGTTGGGCGAGAAGGCGGGGCCGTTGGTGATCGTAACCGGCACGATCGCCGTCCTCGAAATATGCCCGCGGTCGAACTGCCAGACATGACCTGTGGCATTGGTCTCGCCATCGTCCATGCTGCCGAACCAGAGCCGGCCAAGCGGATCGACCGTCGCATCGTTCAGTCGATTGCCCGGCAAGTCGGCTTCGGGAGCGGCGAGGGTGGTGAAGCTTCCTGTCGCAGGATCGAAGCGGTGAAGCCCCGTCTGCAGGCCGGTGGCGAGGCCGCCGTCATTGGTGGGCAGGACCCAGCCGGGCTGTGCGGGGGCGTTCCAGCTTTGCAACTTCTCCGCCGACGGATCGAAGCGGTGAATCTTCTTCTGCTTGATGTCGACGAACCACAGCTTCTGCTCGCCAACCGACCAGAAGGGCCCTTCGCCCAGCGTTGCGCCAAGGGGGTAGACGGGGGTGGCCTCGGTCATGGTTCAGCGCCAGCCCGCGTCGACGAAATAATCGTGGCCCGTACACATTCGCGCATCGTCGGACGCGAGGAAGACAGCGAGCGCGGCCACGTCGGAAGGCTGGATGCGCCCGTCAAGGCATTGCGCGGCGACAATCTCGGCCTCGCCTTCGGGGGTGTACCATTTCATCTGGCGCGGCGTCTGCACATTGCCCGGAACGATCGTGTTCACGCGGATATTGTCGCGGCCAAGATCGCGGGCAAGCGAGCGCGTCAGCCCCTCTATCCCAGCCTTCGCGGTTTGATAGAGCACCAGTTCGTTGAGCGCGAGGTGCCAGCTGATCGACCCGAAATTCAGGATGACGCCGCCACCGGCCTTCTTCATCGACGGTATCACCGCCTGCGCCGCGAAAAAGAGGTGGCGCAGGTTCACCGCGATACGCTCGTCCCAATATTCCGGAGTCACCTCCGCGATCGTGTGTCGATCGTCATTGGCAGCGTTGTTGACGAGTACGTCAATGCCGCCCAATTCCGCATCCAGCGCAGCGATTACGCGTTTGAGCTCGGCAATGTCGGTCAGGTCGCAATGTTCGAAACGCGGGACGTGCGCACCCGCTGCACCGAGCCGCGCAACGAGCGCGCGCGAGGGCGCATCGACAATATCGACGAAGGCGACGCGCGCACCCTGCCGGACAAAGGCATCGACGAGACCTTCACCAATGCCGCTGCCGCCGCCGGTGATGAGCACCCGTTTGCCCGCAAGACTAGGGTAGGTGGCGCTGTTCGCGGCGGCGCTCGTGGCCTGGAGCAAAGGCTCAGTCTCCGACATAGACGGTCTTGGTCTGGGTGTAGAATTCGATGGCGGCGAAGCCCTGCTCGCGTGCACCGTAGCTCGATTTGCGCGTGCCGCCGAAGGGGACGTGATAGTCGACGCCCGCGGTGGGCAGGTTCACCATCACCATGCCCGCGCGGACATTTCGACGGAAATGGCGTGCATGCTTGAGCGAGTTGGTGACGATCCCCGAAGACAGGCCGAACTGCCCCTGATTGGCGATATCGAGCGCTTCCTCATAACTTTTCACGCGCACCGTGCTCGCCACGGGGCCGAACACCTCTTCATTATTGATCCGCATTTTGGGATCGGTGTCCGCAATCACCGCGGGGCTCATGAAATAGCCCGGTGTGGCAAGGCTCAAGGGCTCGCCGCCGGTCACCAGCCGCCCACCCTCATCGGTCGCGATGCGGACATAGCGCAGATTCTGTTCGAACTGGCTCTCGCTCGATGCGGGGCCCAGCTGCGTGTCGGGATCGAGCGCATTGCCGACGCGC
The DNA here is from genome assembly GCF_058781925.1 of Sphingobium sp. FW306-1B-F04DB. NCBI lineage: Bacteria > Pseudomonadati > Pseudomonadota > Alphaproteobacteria > Sphingomonadales > Sphingobiaceae > Sphingobium > Sphingobium sp. FW306-1B-F04DB. The sequence goes on from NZ_JBYSXE010000015.1 coordinate 13,007, forward strand.
AGGGCCGCGGCGCGCTCGGCAAGTGCGGCGACGAAGCGGTCATGAATGCCGTCCTGGACGATGATCCGGCTCGATGCGGTGCAGCGCTGCCCGGTCTGGAAGAAGGCGCCATCAAGCGCGATCGCGACCGCGCGGTCGAGATCGGCATCGTCGAGGATGACGAGCGGGTTCTTGCCGCCCATTTCGAGCTGGACGCGCGCCTGCCGCGCCATCGCGCCCATGCCGACCTTGGCGCCCACCCCCTGCGATCCGGTGAAGGAGACGCCGTCGACGTCGGGATGGTCGACGATCGCGGCACCCACGCCGCCCATGCCGAGCACCATGTTGAACACCCCCGGCGGTGCCCCGGCTTCGTGGATGATCGTCGCGAGCGCATGCGCGATCGCGGGCGTCGGATTGGCGGGCTTCAGGACGACGGTATTGCCGAAGGCGAGCGCGGGCGCCGTCTTCCATGCCGGGATCGCGATGGGGAAGTTCCACGGAGTGATCAACCCATACACGCCGACCGCCTCGCGATATGTCGAGACATCCAGCCCCGGGCGCGTCGATTCCAGCGTCTGGCCATGGCGACGCAGCGCCTCGCCCGCGAAATATTTGAAGATCCGTGCGGCGCGCATCACCTCGCCCGTCGCCTCGGCGCGGGTCTTGCCCTCCTCTCGCGCGAGGAGTTCGCCCAGCTCGCCCGCACGCGCCATCAGTGTCGCGCCCACCTTGTCGAGCAGGTCCGAACGCAGCTCGGGCGACGCCGCCGCCCAGCCCGGGAACGCAGCACGCGCCGCCTTGACCGCCTGGTCGACCTCGGCTGCCCCGCCATCCGGGAAATGCGCCACCACCTCGTTGGTGTCCGACGGGTTGATGCTGGCATTGGGGCTGTCGGCGCCAACCGCCTCGCCGGCGATATAGTGCGTGAGTTTCACTGCATGACTTCCTTTTTCTGCGAAACGGCATGGAGCAGACCGCGGTTCGCGAGATTGCACATCAGCGCGCCGATGCCCATCGTCCAGGGCGGCGCTGCCTTTGATGTTGTCACACGATTGACCAGCGCGCCAAGCCTCGGCGTCGTGATCCGCACGACATCGCCCGGTTTGTGCGTGAAGCCGCGCCCCGGCTCGTCGCGGTCCTGGATGGGCGCGAACAGCGTTCCGAGGAACAGTGCGAAGCCATCGGGATATTGATGCTCGCTGAGCGCCTGCGCGATGAGCTGTTCGGGATCGCGGCTGATTTCGCGCATCGAGGAACTGCCCGCAAGGCGATAACCGTCCTCGCCGTCGATGGTCAGCTCGACGATCGCCCCGCGCACATCGTCCATCGTGAAGCCATCGTCGAACAGCCGGATGAAGGGGCCGAGCGCGCACGAGGCGTTGTTGTCCTTGGCCTTGCCCAGCAGCAGCGCACTGCGCCCCTCGAAGTCACGCAGATTGACGTCATTCCCAAGCGTGGCGCCTACCACTTTGCCCCGGGCATTCACCACCAGCACGATTTCGGGCTCGGGATTGTTCCAGGTGGAATCGGAACGCACGCCGATATCGGTACCCCAGCCAACAGATGACAGCACGGGGGCCTTGGTGAAGATTTCTGCGTCGGGGCCGATCGCGACCTCAAGATACTGCGACCACAGCCCCTCCTCAATCAATGCCGCCTTGAGCGTTGCCGCTTCTGCGGTACCCGGAACGACCGCACGAATGCTGCCACCGACACGCGCTTCCAGCTTCTGTCGCACCGCCGCGGCGGCACCCGCATCGCCGTGCGCGCGTTCCTCGATGACGCGCTCGATCGCCGATACCGCAAAGGTCACGCCCGCGGCCTTGACACATTGCAGATCGATCGGCGCGAGCAGCGCTTGGTCGCCCGCCAGCAGTTCCTCGAGCGGCCCGAGTTCGGTGCCCGCGAGCCTGGCTGGAAAGTCGTGATCAAGCAGCGCGGAGACCGTGGGCGCGACCGAAGTCATGTCGTGCACGATACCCTGGCGTATCACGACGGGGGTTGGTCCTTTTGGCGTCTGGATCCTGCCGACGAGGACCGCCGAGCGCCAATCAACGGGCAGCACTTCCGCCGCTGCGAATTCGCACCACCCCAAGACGCTCTCCTACCCATCACCGATTATTGATACCGCTAACATTGTCGGCTATGCCCGATCTGTCAAGTGTCGCCAAGCGATCGGTTTCAATCTGGCGCTGTGATGATCGTTCCTAGGCCTCAACGCTCGCTGAGATGCGACGGCCGTCGCGATGCAGCACGCGTTGGAGCAGTGGGCCCGTCATCATCGTCGTTCCCACTGCCATGATGACGAGCATCGTGAAAACATCCTGCGGGATAAAGCCGAGCTGGAAGCCAATGTTCAGAACGATGAGTTCCATCAGCCCTCGCGTGTTCATGAGCAGGCCGACGGCCAATGATCCGCTAGAATTCAGTCCGGCGACCCGGGAGGCCGCATAGACCGGGACGATCTTCGCCAGCGTAGCGCCGACGAAGATAATTGCGCACCATGTCCACTCCGATGGCGTCTCAAGCCCGGCGATGTTGGTGCCGAGCCCTGTATAGGTGAAGAAAATCGGCAGGAAGAACACGAGGACGAACTGGCCCAACTGGCGCTGCCATGCCTCAACGAAATCGCGATGGCGGTGGAACAGCAGGCCGAGCAGGAAACCGCCGAAGATCGTGAAAACGCCCAGTTTCTCGGTGGCGATCCCCGCCATGAATATCATGGCGAGGACGACCGCCATCAGCTGGGGGGTGATTTGTCCGTCAACAACGGGCATGGCCCGGAGCAACCGGTCTATCAGGGGGCGCCCGAACAACCAGAAGGCGGCGGCGAGCATTACCAGCCCAAGTGCGGGCACGCCGGAACCTGCAAGCGTGAATTGCGCAGACGCCAGCGCCGCAATGGCCGCCAGAAGCGTCCAGCCCACCACATCGTTCACCGCAGCCGCCGAGATCGAGATCACGCCGATGTCGCTGCGCGTCAACGCATATTCCCTGAGGATGCGACCCATAACGGGAACGGCGGTGATTGAAAGCGCGACCGACAGGAACAGGCTGTAAATCACGGGATTGACGCCCGGCGCGAGGATCGGCGCGGTCAGATATCCCAGCAGGCCGCCGATGCCGAGCGGCACTGCGATGCTTGTTATCGCGACAAGAATCGCCGCCCGCCTGTTGCGCGGTGTACGCAAATGGCCAAAATCGAAGTCGCTGCCGATCTGGAACATCAGCAGGATCAGCCCGATTTGGCTAAGGATCTGGATGATGGGCATTCCGACGGGATCGAAGATCGCTGCCGAGGCTTGGGGAAACAGAAATCCGAAACAGGATGGCCCAAGGATGAGGCCCGCGACGATTTCACCCACCACCCTGGGCTGACGTGCGGCGACGGCGGCGTTTCCCGCAAGCCGCGCGACGAGGATGATCACGATCAGCTGTACGAGCGTGGCGACCAGCACTTCTTCGACATGATGAACCGAACTTGTCATGCATCCCCCACACGGCCTCTGACGGGCCATTGTCTTACGTTGTCAAATATTGTTACCCAAGTAGGGGCAGACGGGCAATGGGGATCCGTGATCGCAGGCCATCGGCGCGCAATGGATGATGGCAGTTCGTGCAGGTTTTGTTACTGGTCTATAATTCATTGGGTGAGGCGCGGGGAATGTCAGGCAAGAAGCGTGCAACCATCATCGACGTTGCCTCCGCCGCGGGGGTGTCGATCAAGACGGTGTCGCGCGTGCTCAACAACGAGCCGCATGTGCGCAAGGAATTGAAGGACAAGGTTCTTCGCGCCACCAAATCGCTCAGCTACCAGCCCAATGTCGTGGCGCAGGGACTGGTCGGGCGACGCTCTTATCTGCTCGGTCTCGTTTACGAAAACCCGAGCCCCAACTATGTCGTCGAACTTCAGCATGGCGCGCTCGACCGGCTTCATGGCGAGCGGTACCGCCTCGTGGTGCTGCCCGTGGAATCGGTCGCTAATGTTGCGGGCAACATGCTTGCGCTGCTGCGATCCGCCGCCCTCGACGGTGTCGTGCTGACGCCGCCTGCGTCCGACCACCCCAGGATCCTCGAGGAACTGCGCGAGAGCGGCTTTCCCTTCACGCGCATCGCGCCGACGCGTTTTCCCGAGATCGGGCCGAGCACGACGACCGACGATGTCGAAGCGGCGTGCGCTATGACGCGCTACCTGATCGAACTCGGGCATCGCGACATCGGCCTGATCAAGGGCGACCCCACGCATTCGGCAAGCGAGGCGCGGCTGTTCGGTTTCTCCAAGGCGCTCGCCGAAGCCGGCATTCCCCCCAGGCTCGACCTGATCGAACAGGGAATGTTCACCTATGATTCGGGCGTGGAGGCGGGGCGGCGATTGCTTGACCGGAAAGATCGGCCGACCGCGATCTTCGCGCAGAACGACGACATGGCAGGGGGTGCGATCATGGCGGCGCATGATCTCGGCATCGATGTGCCGGGCGACGTCTCGATCGTCGGTTTCGACGACAGCCAGATCGCCAAGGTGACCTGGCCGCGCATCACGACGATCCATCAACCCGTTTACGACATGGCGCGCTCGGCGACGGACATGCTCGTCGCCATGCTCGACAAGAAGCCTTACCAGTCGATGGTCGATCATCCCTATGAGCTGATCGTGCGCCAGTCCGCGGGACCACACCGGGGCGCGAAGTGATCGCGCGCCGCGAGCGGTTCGGCTACGCGGCGGGCGATCTCGGCTTCAATCTCGTCTGGCAATCGATCGAGCTGTACCTGCTGTTTTTCTATGTGGAGATACTAGGCCTGCCGCTTGGCATAGCCGCGGGCATCTTCCTGCTGGGTGCCGTAGTGGACTGGATCGCCGACCCCTTGATCGGCGTGGCGGTGGACAGGTCGGCGGGCCGTTACCCCTTGCGGCTGTGGATACTTCTTGCTGGGCCGCTGGTCGGCGCGGCCCTTGCCCTTGCGTTCCTGACGCCTCCTTTCGGGGGCGACGCCCGGATCGCCTATGCCGCGGGCACGCACATATTGCTGCGTTTCGCCTATAGTTGCGGCAACATCCCCTATGCAGCGCTCACCGCGCGCATGACCGGCATTCCGGCCGAGCACGTCAGCCTTACCTCGGTCCGCATGCAGGGGGCGGCTTTGGGAGGGCTCGTGGCGGCATTGATCTACGCCTTGGAGCCTGCGGGCGATGACGCCGATGGACATCGCTTCATGACGGGCGCACTCATACTCGGCTTGCTCGCGCAGCCCTGCTTTTTCACGACCTGGCGGTTCGTGCGCGAGCGCGTCGTTCCCGCCGCATCCCCGCATCGGCTGTCACTCGCGTCGGAATGCCGCGCCTATTTCGCGCTGATCCGGGAGAGCGCCGCGTTGCGACGGTTGCTCGCTACAATCCTTGCGGCCGGGCTCAGCACCACGGCAACCTTCAAATCGATCCTCTTCCTCTTCGACCATGACCTGCAGGCCGGAAGCTGGGGCTATTGGGCAGCGCTGCTTCCTTCCATCGCACTGCTCGTCACCGCGCCCGCGTGGGGCGTGTTCGCGCGGCGCTTTGGCCGGAGCGGGACGCTGGTTGTTGCGGCCGCTATCCATTGGATGGCGTTGCTGCTGATGCCTTTTGCGGCGGAACCGGGCATCGCAACGGTAACGCTGCTGCTGGGCATCGCCATCGCGGCAAGCTGCGGCATGTCGGTCATGTTCTGGTCGCTGGTGCCCGCTGCGATCGGCGACCTCGAGCGCAATGCGGCCACGGCCCCCTGTGCGGCGCGGGTCTATGCCCTGTCGACAACGGCGCGCAAACTTGGGCAGGCGCTGGCGCCACAGCTTATTGCGTTGAGCATGATAACAACCGGCGATGGGCGGGGCGGGGGATCGACGGTGCCCGCGATCATCGTCGCCGCAACGCTCTGTCTCGCAACGGTCACGCTGTATCGGCCCGCAAAACGGGTGCCCGGCAGCGATCGCGTGCTTGGCGCATAGCCATCGGGCTCGCGTGCTATCCGGTCATTGGCGGCTCGTGCGTCCCTTTCGCCGCTGCAATTGGCCCGCTAAGATAGCGTTGCCAATGTATATCGCCCGAGCCGGGCGGGAGGCGTGGTTTGGACATCGCCGGGCATAACCGACGCAGCGTGGTATGGGGGATAGGAGCGGCCACGCTAACAGCTGCGATCGCGCCAATGCCCGCGTCTGGTGGCGAGGGCGGTCGCAAAATGGGATACGCGATTGTCGGGCTCGGAGCCTATGCGACGCGGCAGATCATGCCGCAGTTCCCGGACTGCGAAAGTGCGCGCCTGGTGGCTCTTGTCAGCGGCACCCCTGCCAAGCTCGAACGCTATGGCGCAGAATATGGCGTGCCTCGAACGCACTGGTACAATTACCAGAACTTCGACAGCATTCGCGACAATCCGGATATCGACATCGTCTATGTCGTCTTGCCCGTCGCCATGCACGCCGAATATACGATCCGCGCGGCCGCGGCGGGCAAGCACGTCATGTGCGAAAAACCGATGGCGATGTCTTCGGCTGAGTGCGAGGCAATGATCGCGGCATGCCGCAAGGCGGGCAGGCGCCTGATGATCGGCTATCGCTGCCATTTCGAGCCGCACAATCGCCTCGCGATCGAACTCGCTCGCACGCAATTTGTCGGGCCCACACGCCAGATCACGTCAGCGCATGGCTTCCACATCAGCCCCGGCCAGTGGCGGCTGGACCGTGCGATGTCGGGTGGCGGATCGCTGATGGACATCGGCATCTACAGCCTGAACGCTGCGCGCTATCTGGCGGGGCAGGAGCCGACCGAGGTCGTCGCGCTGGAATCGACCGACCGAAGCGATCCGCGCTTCCGTACCGTCGAGGACCGTATCGACTTCATGCTTCGCTTCCCCTCGGGCGCGATCGCAAGCTGCGTATCGAGCTACAGCTCGGGACATAACGACTATCGCGTCATCAGCACGAAGGGCTGGATCGCGATGGAGCCCGCGACGCCCTATTCGGGCCATGTGATGCATGTCCGCAAGGACGGCGTGACCGAGCGCCGCGAGCTGCCGGCGCCGGCGAAGAACCAGTTCGTGGGCCAGCTCGACCATCTGCCCGAATGCATCGCGGCCGGAACCGAACCGATCGTCTCCGGCGAGGAAGGGCTCAGGGACATGCGCATCATCGAGGCGATCTATCAGTCCGCGCGCGAGCGACGCGCGGTGACGCTGGTCCTTGCGTAGGAATCGGCCGTTTCGCCTGATCAGTTGCAGGGCAGGACGCTGTCAGCCACCGTCCCCAACGCGACGCGCGACAGACTGAGGTCCATGCGTCCCGCGGTGGTGAGCTGAAAGGGCGCCACCAGTCGCGTCATGTCGGCACCCGTCTGCGCGAAGCATTTGAGCGGGATTCCCAGCGTACGCCACTGGCCCGGCGCGATATGGCCCTTCAGCCGCAGCGGTGCCTTGCCCTGGCAGGCGCGGCCACAGCGCGCGACAAGTGTGGCATCGTCGGTTGGCATCGTGTCGACGCGCATCGTCATGAGCAACAGCACGTCGCCATTGGTTTCGCGTGCGACATCAATCGGTGCCTGGGTCTCCAGTGCCACAGTGGCGGGGCCGTCGCCGCGCCAGACGAAGCGGCGCGCCCCCTCCTGCGTCAGATGATCGATCGCGCTCACCCGAAGGCGACCGCCCGCAGCCTCGACCGGCGTCGTCGTGATGCGCGTCGAATTGGCGGTGCCGTCATTCACCAGCAGCGACCAGCCCGATGTCGGCAGTCCTTGATCGAAATAGGTGCCGGCAAGATCCTCATCCGACGCGATACCGGGGTCTTCCGAAAGCGACGCCAGCGTGCCCGCATCGGCCGATTTCAGGCCATAGCCCAATGCGAACAGGTCTTTGCCCGCGGCATCGGCGGTAAGCGGCCAGTGATAAGCCAGCCGCCCCTGAAACTCATAGGCGACGCTGCCGTCCGGCTCGCGGAACAGCATGTCGGCAACACCCGCGCCCTCGGAACCCGGCAGCCACGCCGCGACGAACGCGTTGGCGGCGTTGATCTCGCGATTGACCCATAATGGCCGCCCCGAAAGGAAGACCGCAACAACCGGGATACCCGCGGCCTTCAATCGCCGCATGATGCCAAGGCTGCGGTCATTGTCGCCCTTCAGGCGAAGCGATTTGAGGTCACCTTGGAACTCCGCATAGGGCGTTTCGCCGAAAACGACGATCGCGGCGTCGGGCTTGCCCGCAAAGCTTCCGTCGGCTGACAGGCTGGCCGATCCGCCCGCGGCGCTCACGGCGTCCCTTATGCCCTTCCATATCGAAGTCGCGCCCGGAAAACGGCTATTGTCGACGCCCGTGCCCTGCCAGGTGAGCGTCCAGCCGCCCGACTGTTGGCCGATATCGTCGGCGGCGGTGCCTGCGACCAGAACCCTGATGCTGCTTTTGAGCGGCAGCAACTGCCCCTCGTTCTTCAGCAGCACCAGCGACTTGCGAACCGCCTCGCGCGCCAGCGCGCGGTGTTCGGGGCTGCCGAGGAGCTCGAAGCGGCCCGATAGCGCGCGCGCGGACGGCCGCCCGGCTTCGAACAGGCCCGCGCGGATCTTGACGCGCAGGATGTTGGAGACCGCGTCATCCAGCCGGCTCATCGGGACCGTGCCGCCCTTCACCTGTGCGAGCAGGCTGTGCCAGAGCGGCTTCCAGCTGTCCGGAGCCATATACATGTCGAGGCCCGCATTGATCGCCTGCGGGCAGCTGGCGTTGGTACAGCCCGCGACCTGACCATGCGCGTTCCAGTCGCTGATGATGAAGCCGCCGAAACCCATGCGCTTTCGCAGCACATCGGTCAGCAATCCCTTATGGCCGGTCAGCTTTTCGCCGTTCCAGCTCGAGAAGCTCGCCATGATGGTTTGCACGCCTGCGTTGATCGCGGGGATATAGGGTGCGCCGTGAATGTCGCGCAGTTCTTCTTCGCTGATGCGTGCGTCGCCTTGGTCGCGGCCCTCGCAGGTGCCCCCATCGGCGAGAAAATGCTTGGTACTCGCGAGGACGTGCGGGCCGGCAAGGATCGGTGCCTTGCCCGGCGCGCCCTGCAGGCTACTGACGAAGCGGCCTACATAGCTGGAGACCAGCGCGGGGTCCTCGGAATATCCCTCATAGGCCCGGCCCCAGCGCAGATCCTGCGGGACCGTCACCGTCGGGGCAAAGGTCCATTCCATGCCTGTCGTGCGCAGCTCGACCGCGGTTGCTTCGGCGATCCGCCCGACCAGATCGGCGTCGTGCGCTGCGCCGAGACCCACATTGTGCGGGAACAGCGTCGCGCCGACGATGTTGCTGTGCCCGTGTACCGCATCGGTGCCCCACATCACCGGAATGCCGATGCGACCGCCGCTCTTGTCGACCGAGGCGTCGAAATATCGGTCTGCGAGCGCGAGCCATTTCGCGGGCGGTGCGAACTCGTCATCGCCGGGCGCTGAATTGCCGCCGTTCAGCACCGAGCCAAGGTGATACCGCCGCAGATCATCTGGCGTCACGCTTTCTATGTCGCCCTGGATGACCTGCCCGACTTTCTCCTCAAGCGTCATGCTGGCGACGAGCGAAGCGACGCGCGCCTCGAGCGCGGCGTCATGCGGGTAGGGCCAGTTCGCTTTGGGCCAGATTTCGGGGTGGGCCACGGATGAGCGCGGTTCCTGTGCTTTGACGAAGCTGGCCGCGCAGGAGGCGGCGATGCTGGCCGCGACAAGCGAAGCGTGACGCACGATTGGAAAGCGCATTCAGGTATCCTCTGCTTCAGCACGGGTGTGCGGACGGCTGTCGTTGCGAGCGATAATTGTCATGACAACGTTGCCAAAAAAAATTGTTGCTGTCCATCGCGCTCGAATCGGCTGCAGGGCTACGCTTGAAGGCTGTTGTGTCGTGGCGGTCCTATTGCACTCAGCGATTCCGGGCGGAAGCGTTGGCTGCGCGGCTCGATTCCGGCTTGATCGCGGTCGGCGCGAAGTGGGTTTTGGGCTCGGAGGACGGTGCGGGCTTAGACAACGCTATACAACCGATTCGGCCTCAATTCGGATTGGAGTCGAGGCTGCGGCTGGTCCTAATGGGCGCTCGCCTAACAAAGTCCGGTTTTTTTTGGCTTGAAACGTAAGGTTATCGCCTAGCGGTCGGGCGAAACTATCGAATCGGACTTGACGTTCCGTCTCCGTATGATAGCGATAACATTGACAAGTTGATCGAAATGTGGACAACGCTGTCAAAGGCCGCAAGAGCTGCATAGGAGGAGGGGGTCATGAACGGGCCAGGTTTACTGCCGATATTCGCGCGTTCGGTGTCGTCGATCGCATTGGCCGCAGGTCTTCTGATGCCGGGCGTCGCGCTCGCCCAGAACGCAGCGCAGCCGCAACAGGAAGAGACAACCGAAAGCGACATCATCGTCACCGGCATCCGCGCCAGCCTTGAAGCGTCGATGGACATCAAGCGCGAGTCGACGGGCGTCGTCGACGCGATTTCGGCGGAAGACATCGGCAAGTTCCCCGACACCAACATAGCCGAATCGCTGCAGCGCATTCCGGGCGTTTCGATCGATCGCGTCAACGGCGAGGGCTCGAAGGTGACGGTGCGCGGCTTCGGCCCCCAGTTCAACCTGATCACCCTCAACGGCCGCCAGCTTGCAACATCCAGCGTGGGAGTCGTGGGTGGCGACCAGGACGTTGAAAACCAGCAGCCGACCAGCCGCTCCTTCGACTTCTCCAACCTTGCCCCGGAAGGCGTTCGTACGCTTGAAGTGTACAAGACCGCGCGCACCGCCCTGCCATCCGGCGGCATTGGTGCGACCATCAACATCAAAACGCAGCGTCCGCTGGAAACCGGTGAAAAAGGACTGCGCGGCAGCATCGGCGCCAAGGCACTGTACGATACGAGCGTGGATGGCTTCGAGGTTACTCCCGAAATCTCCGGCATCGTTGGCTGGTCGAACGAAGAGGAAACCTTCGGCGTATCGCTGTTCGGTTCCTATCAGGACCGCAAGAGCGCGGCCGCAAGCGCGACGTCGAACGACTGGAACATCAGGACGTTTGGGGACTTTCTCAATCCCAACAACGGCTTTGTCCGCGCGGACAATCCGGCGACGCCGGCCAATGAAGCCACTCAGATCGAGAATGCGCCGACCGATCTCTCGACGCTGGTCGCGGTGCCCAATGACAGCCGCTATCACTATTCGGAATCGGAACGCGAGCGCATCAATGGGCTGCTGACACTGCAGTTCCGGCCCATGGAGACGCTGACGCTGACGGCCGACGCGCTTTACGCGCAGAACAAGGTCAAGGAGGAGCGCTCCGACCAGACCAACTGGTTCAATCGCCCCTTCAACCAGGTGAGGTTCGACGACAACCCGATCGTGCCGACGACCGTTTTCCTTCAGGAAACGCTGAACGGCGTGAAGGACATCGGCTTTGAGCAGCAGTACCGCGCGACCAAGTCCGATCTTTACGCCTTTGGCCTGAACGCGAACTGGGAAATCAGCGAGGGCTTCACGCTGACGCTGGACGGCAACACATCCAAGGCAAAGGACCGGCCCGATTCGCCCAATGGCGCGAGCTCAACGCTCGTCGGCATCGGTGCCCCCGTCGTTTCGGCGCACTCGGTTGATTTCAGCGGAGGTATTCCGGTCCAGGAATTGACTCTCAACGACGCGCTTCGCGGCAACAACAACGGCGCCCTCGATATCGGCGATCTGGGAACACAGGTGGCGCGCACCGTCACAGCCCGTCAGGAGCACCGTCTCAGCCAGTTCTCCGCCGATCTGGGCTGGGAGTTCGATGGGGGCGGACGCTTCGACCTCGGCATGAACTATATCGACTCCAAGATGACGAGCCAGCGCTCCCAGACGCAGCAGACGCTCGGCGACTGGGGAATCAACAATGTCGGCGACGTTGAGGCGCTTGCCGGCGACCTGATCGAGCAATTCTGCCTTGCGTGTCAGTTCAATCACTACAAACCCGGAAATGCGGCGGTCGCATTTCGCGGCAACGCGGTTGATCTGTATCAGGCGCTCTCCTCCGCCTATGTGGCGGACGGCAACCCGCTCCTGCCAGGTGTCCAGCCGGGGAACCCCGTCAACGCGACGGCCGGCTTGGACGACGAGGTCAAGGAGAAGATCTGGGCCGGCTACGTCCAGTTCACCTGGAAGGGTGAGTTCATGGGCCGGCCCGCGGGCCTCGTCGCTGGCGTGCGCTACGAGAACACGAAGGTGACTTCCAATTCCATTGTCACGCAGCCGGACAGGATTGCATGGGTTTCCGACAATGATTTCACGACCGTGCTTTCAAGCGATACCGTGCAGATTCGGGCGGAGGGTGAATATAACAACCTTCTCCCGGCGATCGACTTCCAGATCGAGCCGATGGACAATCTCCTCGCGCGCGTATCCTACAGCCGGACGCTGGCCCGCCCGGACTATGGCGTCCTGTTTGCGTCACAGTCGGTCGACAACAATAACCCCAACCGCCCCACTGCGACCGGTGGCGTCGCGACGGGCACCGCCGGCAATCCAGGTCTCAAGCCGCTCGTCTCAGACAATTTCGACGTGTCGCTGGAATGGTATTTCGACAAGTCCAGCTATGTCTCGGCCGCGTTCTTCTACAAAAAGGTGAAGAACTTCCCGGGCGCCGGCCAGGTGGAGCAGGAGCTTTTCGGTCTGCGGGACCCCAGCTCCGGCGCTGCCGGCACGCGCTCGGGCGCTGCTCTGGCCGAACTTCAAAGGCTCGGTCGCGACATCAGCGACGTGAACCTGTTCACGATGACCGCGCTGATCCAGGAGCAAGGGGGCGGTATCGATGCCGCTACGGTCGCTGCCGCCTCGGCGATCTACCAGGCCAACGAGACGAACGGCACGCTAAACCAGGCGTTCGTTGACCTGGTGCTGGGACGCACGGACATCATCGCGAACTCCTCTGATCCGTTGTTCAACTTCTCGGTCGACACGCCGATCAACAGCGAGACAGGCAACATTCACGGCTTCGAGCTTCAAGGTCAGTATTTCTTCGGCGACAGCGGCTTCGGCATCGCCGGTTCGTACACCAATGTGAATGGCGACGTCGGCTTCAACATCGGGGCTGATCCCAATCAGGACCAGTTCGCGCTGACGGGCCTAGCCAACAGCTACAACATCACCGGCATTTTCGAGAAGTACGGCATCTCCGCACGCGTGGCGTATAACTGGCGCGACAAGTATTTGAGCCGGCTCAACCGTCAGGGGAGTCGGAACCCGGTGTTTGTCGCGCCGTTCGGCACGCTTGATGTCAGTGTCACTTACGACGTCACCGAGAACATCCAGGTGTCGTTCGAAGGCGTGAATCTGACCAGCGAGCCGATCCGGACCTATGCACGCGACAAGGACGAGCTGTGGTTCGCGCAGGAGTTGTCGCCGCGCTTCTATCTGGGCGCGCGCTACAAGTTCTAGAGCGTGACGGAGCAAAGGAGGGGGAAGGGCCGCTGCACGCAGCGGCCTTCCTCTTTCGGCGCCACCAATGGAGTTGAGGGGCGGGATGCTTTGCTCCATCATCAATTGCCCGCCCCGGCTCGCAGGGGGCAACAAAGAGCAATAAGGCCGGATATGGGATGACCCAGAAGGTATTGCTGAATAACGTCGATCATCACGGCTTGCGGGTCATCGCCAGGCATTCGGCGGAATTCGGCGACAGCGTCAACCAGGTGCTGATCTTTCCCACCGAATTCGAGGACATCCAGCGCGAATACCCGATTCTGTTCCGCAAGGACGAGAACGGAGAGTTCCAGTCGGTCGCGCTGCTGGGGCTGGACCGCGACGAAAACCTGTTTCTCGACGAGTCCGGATGGCAGGGGCGCTATATCCCCGCGGTGCAGCAGCGCGGACCCTTTTCCATCGGGCTTGGCGAGAGGCGCGGGGGAGATGAGCCTCGCGTCGAGCCGATGATCCATATCGATCTCGATCATCCGCGCGTCAGCCGGAGCGAGGGCGAAGCCCTGTTCCTGCTACATGGCGGAAACGCGCCCTATCTGGAGCATATGGCGCGGGTGCTGCGCGCAATCTATTCAGGGCTGGAGATCAGCAAGCCGATGTTCGCCGCCTTCGAGCAGGCGGGGTTGATCGAGCCCGTGCGGCTCGAGATCAAGCTGAGCGAGGACGAGCAGTATAATGTCGCCAATTATTGCGCCGTTAGCGAGGACCGGCTCGCCGGCCTCGATGGCGCGACGCTGGAGCAACTCAACAACGCGGGCTTTCTACGCCTCGCCTTCCTGGCGGCGGCGTCGCTGCGCAATGTGAGCCGCCTTATCGAGACCAAGAACCGGCGGCGTGGGACAAGCTGACATGTCCTGGCTGCTACACAAGGGGCAGGATTAGCATGGCCGGCGTGGTGGGCAGGACGCGGGTGATCGCGGGCGTGGCACCCGATGCGATCCCCTACGGAGAACTGATGGAGGCGCAACAGCCGGCGATCCTGAAGGGGGTCGCGCGCGACTGGCCGCTTGTGCAGCGGGGCCTTGAAGGCGCCGATCAGGCCATCGCCTATCTCCGTCCCTTCTATAATGGCCGGCCGATCGCGGGCTATACCGGCCCACCCGAGATCAAGGGACGCTATTTCTACAATGACGAACTGACGGGTCTCAATTTCGAAGGCGAGCGCGTCCTTCTCGACCAATATCTCGAACGCATGCGCGCCGAGCTGGGCAATGCCGATGCGCCTTCCTTCTACATCGGCTCGACCGATGTCGACGGCTATCTGCCGGGGCTCAGGGGTGAGAACGACCTCGTGCTCAATCACGCGATGTTCGAACAGAATCCACCCATCGTCAGCGTCTGGATCGGCAACCGGACGCTCGCCTGCGCGCATTACGACATGTCCAACAACATCGCCTGCTGCATGGTCGGCCGCCGCCGCTTCACGCTGTTTCCCCCCGAGCAGGTCCACAATCTCTACCCCGGGCCGCTCGAGCCCACACCCGGTGGCCAGGTGGTCAGCATGGTCGACCTGCGCGACCCCGATCTCGATCGCTATCCCCGCGCCCGTGAGGCATTGGCGGCGGGCGAGGTGGCTGAGCTGGAGCCGGGCGATATCCTCTTCTACCCCGCGCTCTGGTGGCACCAGGTCGAGGCGCTCGATGCCTTCAACGTCATGATCAACTATTGGTGGAACACCTCGCCCGCCTTCATGGACACGCCGATGACCACGCTGCTGCACGCGCTGCTGAGCCTGCGTGACCGCCCCGAGCCCGAGAAGCAGGCTTGGCGCGAGCTGTTCGATTATTATGTCTTTGGCCCTGCCGATCGTGCGGGCGCGCATTTGCCGGAACATGCCCGCGGCAATCTGGGGCCGCTCGACGAGATGAAGGCCCGGCGTTTGCGGGGATTGCTGCAGAACCGCCTCAACCGGTGATGATACAAAAAGGGGGAGTGTCTTGGCCGAACAGATCGTGAAGCGCGTCGTCATCGCGGGAGGCGGAACCGCCGGCTGGGTTGCAGCCACCGCGCTTGCCAGAAGTCTGGGAACTCTACTGGACATCACGCTGGTGGAGTCGGACGAGATCGGGCGCGTCGGCGTCGGCGAGTCCACCGTGCCCACCGCGCACACCTTTCACCATCTGCTCGGCATCGACGAACAGGAGTTCATGCGAGAGACCGGATCGGCCTTCAAGCTCGGCATCAATTTCGAGAATTGGGGGCAGATCGGCGATCGCTACATCCACTCCTTCGGCACCCTCGGAAAGTCGACCTGGATGGCCGATTTCCACCATGTCTGGCTCGGGGCGAGGGAACTGGGGCTCGCGGGAGAGCTTGGCGACTACTGCCTCGAGCTGCAGGCCGCGCTGGAGGGCAAGTTCGCCATTTCGGACAAGTTCCGGGTCAATTACGCCTATCACCTCGATGCGAGCCTCTACGCCCGCTATCTGCGGAGCTTGAGTGAAGCCAAGGGCACGCGCCGCGTCGAGGGCAAGATCGCGACGGTCGAGCAGCACCCCGAGACGGGCTTCATCACCGCGTTGGTGCTCGAGTCCGGCGAACGGCTCGAGGGGGATCTGTTCATCGATTGCACGGGCTTTCGCGGCCTGCTGATCGAGCAGACGCTGAAGGCGGGTTTCGAGGACTGGCGGCATTGGCTGCCCAACGACAGCGCGCTTCCCGTGCAGACGACCGCCACCGGCCCTGCCATGCCCTATACCAGCGCCATCGCGCATGATGCCGGCTGGCTGTGGCGCATCCCGCTCCAGCATCGCGTCGGCACCGGGCTGGTGTACAGCAGCGATCACCTTTCGGATGACGAGGCGCATGCGCGCCTCCTCCAGATGATCGACGGCGAGGTTCTGATCGAACCCTGGCAGCTTCGCTTCCGCGCGGGGCGTCGCCTCAAGGCCTGGGACAAGAACTGTATCGCGCTCGGACTCGCCAGCGGCTTTGTAGAGCCGCTTGAATCGACCAGCATCCACATGATCATGATCGCGGTCACGCGGCTGATACAGCTCTTCCCCTTCAACGGCTGCAACGATTCGCTGATGCGGCGCTACAACGATCTGGCCCGCGACGAGATCGAGAAGATCCGCGATTTCGTCATCATGCACTACAAGCTCACCGAACGTGGCGACAGCCCGTTCTGGCAGCATTGCCGGACGATGGACATTCCCGATACGCTGGCGCAGCGCATCGCGCTGTTCCGTGAGGACGCCCATGCCTATCAGGTGGTCGAGGAGCTGTTCCGCATCGATTCCTGGGTGCAGGTCATGCTCGGCCAGCGGCTGCAGCCGCAAGGATATCATCGCTTTGCGCACGCGATGCGCCCGGAACAGCTGCAACAGGCGCTCGGCGGCCTCAAGGTCAATATCGCCGGCGCGGTCGCCGGGTTGCCTTCCCAGCAGGAATTCCTCGAGCAATACTGCCCGGTGGTTGCGGATTATCGGCGCCGCTGATCCCGGATCTTCGGGGGCCGGGAAGTCTATCGGGACCGCAGCTTTTCGTCGAAGAAGCGCTGCTGCTCGTGCCACAGGCGCTGCCAGCTCGAATGGCGGACGAAGTCATGCGCCTCACCGGGCAGCAGCACTGTCTGGATGTCGACATTGCGCGCTTCCAGCTTCTGCGCCAGGTCGACGGTCTCGAGCACGTCGACATTCATGTCCTGATCGCCGCTGAACAGCAGGACCGGCGAACGCCAGCCATCGATTGCACCGAGCGGCGAGGCCTTGAGCGCGGTTGCGCGGTCAGCATCACCGACCCCGAAAAAGACGCTGGGATTGAGGTGGCCGGGCCGCTTCGACGGCCAGCTCCAGTCGAATACGCCATGGATCGCGACTCCGGCGCTGAACAGTTCGGAATTGCGCGCGAGCGCCTGCGCCGTCAGCAGGCCGCCATAGGAGCCGCCCCAGATGCCGATCCGCTTCGGATCGACATCGGCGCGCTGCGCCAGCCAGCGGCCGGCGCCCAGCACGTCGGCATATTCCGAGGCGCCGCGCCAACCCCGGCCGGATGCCTCGCGGAAGGCGCGACCATAGCCGATCCCTGAGCGATAATTGACGCTGAGCACGACATAGCCAAGCTCGGCCAGCCGGCGGTTCATCGCGAAGTCGTTGGCGTAGTAGCTGCCGTAGTGGAATGCGGGATACATCTGTCGCGGCGGCCCGCCATGGACATAGACGAGGGCCGGGTGCGGTCCCTTGCCGGCGGGCAGGAAGAGCTGGCCCGGTACGCTGTTACCGTCAGACGCGGCGAAGCTCACCGCCTTGGGTGCCGGGGCGCTGAAATTGCGCGTATAGCCGTAGTCGGCCGCGCGCTCAGTCATCACGACGCTGCGCTTGCGCAGATCAAGCACGCGTAGCAGCGGCGCACTCTCGGCAGTGCCGCCCGTCAGTGCCGCATAGCCGCTGTCGCCCGCCACGACTGCGTTGGCGGTGACGATATCGTCGGTCGCGACCGCTTGCTCGCGTCCGCTACGCACGTCGACGATCGATATCTGTCGCGTATCGGCATTGCGGCAATTATGGACGACGAGCAGCGTGTCGGGACCGGCCAGCTCGCTTTCCGCCGCCTCGCAACCCGTCGGCGTGAGCGCGCGGATGGCACCGCCCCGTCGGTCGATGGCATAGAGGCGTCCCCAGCCATCATGCTCCGAGTAGAAGACGAGATTGTCGTTACCGGCCCAACGCAGCGCATTGTCCGAATCTTCAAGCGAAGACAGGACTGCCCGGTCGCGCGTCCGCCACAGGGTGCGCGTCGCGCCGCTGGCGAGTTCGACGGTCTCCACGGCGAAGGGCTCGCTCTCGGTCTGGTCATAGGTCACATCGTGCTGCCGCCCCGGAAAGCGCAGATAGGCGACCGTTGTGCCGTCGGGTGACAAGACAGGCGATGCGAGCCTGTGGGGGCCCGTCACGAGCCACTGAATCTGTTCCGCGCCCAGCCGGTAAAGCCCCAGAAAGCTGTAGCCGCCGCGATTTTGCGCGAAGATCAGACCCTGACCGTCCGCCGTCCAGATCGACTGGCCAAAGGCCGCGCCACCCGCGGCCAGCACTTTCGGCTGTGTGGCATCGCTGCCGAGGTCGACCGCCCAGAGATCCTTGCCCTGGCGATAGAGCAGGCGCCTTCCGTCGGGCGAGAAGAACGGACCGCTGCCCGGGGCGATCCGCACCGGCTGCGCACCCGCGCGTGTCTCGATACGCCACAGTATGGGCTGGGGCGATTCGAGCAGGCTGGCGGGATTATAGGCGGTTTCCCCGCCCGCAGACGCCGCGGTCTGGAACACAACATATCGCCCGTCGGGCGAAAGCTGGACATCGGTGATCGGCTGGCCGTCGTCGTCCTTGCGCGAGAAAAGCCTTGTGCGCGCAAAGTCCGGTGCGCGCGCGAACATGATCGTGGTTTCGGCGCCCTGGCGCACGAGCCAGGCCAAGGCGGGCACCTTGGCGGCACTGACCGACACCGCCAATGGGAAGTCGAGAAAATGGGTGTCGTCCGGCGCCGCCGCACCCAGTGGCTGCATCCAGGCCCCCAGCATTGCCGCAACCGCGATACCGACCGTCGACCTCACCATCCTATTCTCCCGCCCGATGCCGCGCGACCGCCCGGCGAACCCTCAGCCATCTCGCTATTTGACGCAGATTAGCGCGTTCATTCAAGCCGATATTTTCCGATCAGGATTCTCTTTGTCCCGGATGCTTGCGTGAACAGGCAGAAACACCTTCACCGGAATCCGAGTGCGGCAACCACCCCGAAATGATCGGAGGGGTATTCGCCATTGGTCGGCTCTGCGCCGATCAACCGGGCGTCGGTCGCGCTGAACCATTTCCGCTCCGCGAAGATATGGTCGATGACGCGAGGTGTGTGTCCCTTGGCGGGGTTCAGCGTCGAGGGAACCGAATTGAAGGGCAGGGCGCTCTGGAACCGCGTCGATGCAAGCGCTGCCAGTCCGGAATCGGAAAGCGGCGCGTTGAAGTCACCCATCAGCACCAGCGGCACGCCCTCCTGCGGCAGCCAGGACAACAGGTCCGCGATCTGGCGGGCGCGTACGGCGCCAGCGTCTTCCTGCCAGGCCAGGTGCGTGACAACCAGGTCGATCGGTCGGTTATCGGCCTGCACGCGGACCCGCAATGCCGTACGGTAATCATTCAAAGGTTCCAGTTTCCGCGTGGCCTCGTCGAGCACCGGGAGCCGGGTGAGGATCGCGTTGCCGTACCGACGCGGCGAGCCTTCAGGCTCGGTCGAGAAGAAATGGACCGAATAACCGCCCAGCGCGCGTGCCACCGTTTCCGCCTGGTTGTGCAAGCCTTTGTTCGTATCCTGCAGGACCTCCTGAAGCGCGATGACGTCGGCGTCCGCCGCGCGCAGTGCCTCGATGAGCAGTGACCGGCGCGTCGCCCAATCGCCCCTGTCGTGCCATATGTTGAAGGTGGCGACCCGCACGCCATGACGGTCCGATGGCGTTTGGAGTGTCGTACAGGCGGCAAGGGGCAGAACGGCGGTGGCGAACAGCATTTCGCGGCGGTTGAGCATCATGGCGGTCTCCTTCGTTCGCGCCATGTAAACGGTTACATGGGCTTTATGAAGCCGTCACCACTGAGGCCCCGCGGGCCCCTCAATAGACCTCGACCCAGCTGTCGCTGCCCGCATATTCGCTGGCCTTGCCCCAGCACATCAGCGCATCGCGCTCGGCGCTGCGCGTGTCGCGCTCGATCCGCAAGCGGAAGCGCTTGCAGCGAAAACCGTTGACCGTCTCTTCGCCAAGCGCGGTCATTCGGCCTTTCACGACCGAAGCCGACCAGCGCAGCGTCTCACCCGGCGCCATGCCCACCATCTTCTGGTTGAGGTTGGTGTTGGTGCGGCGCATCTCGTCCATGAGTGCGAGGCGGTACCAGCCTTCATTGGTCTTGCCGCCTTCGCATCCTTGGCAACGCACCTCGCCGAGCGCGTGGTAGGCGTCGATCTCCGCCTTCTTGTCGGCGGGAACCGGCATGCGGCTGGGATATTTTGCGTCCGCAGCGGCCATGTCGCGGCGCGCGCGATCGGTGGCACTGACGGGCGCAGCGCGTCCGGTGTCCGATCGGGGCGGATCGATGCAATCGCTCGGACCCGCTTGCGCGGCGGCAGCCGCAGTGCCGGCCAGATCTGAGCCGAGGTCACCGTCGCCGCGCGCTGCTCCCATCAGCGATCCCTTGAGACCGAGCAGGCCGCGTTTCTTTTTGGCCTTCGCTACTCGCGCCGCGCAGCCTTCCTTCTGTGCCGCGGCCGGAGTCTGTGCCCAGCCTGTGGCGAGCAACGCCGCCAGAGCGGTAGTTGCGATCATAGCGTTTCGCTTCATGCGGGGCCCTTTCAATTGCGCTGTGGATGCCGCGATCGATATCTCTGCGGCACGGCCTTGTACGAACGCCGTGCTCGGGGGCCGTGCGCGCTGCGTCCGGCGCGGTCGCCAATGCGACCAGGGCCGCCAAGCCCCACCCCTACGTTCGCGGTCGATCGCCCAAGCACGACGCTGCTGCGACAAAGCAGGACGCCAATCGCGAAATGTCGCGCTATGTAACGGCTTTGGATATGGATCGCGCATGGCCATGACACGACACTTCCGTCAGGCAACGCAACTCACCGCAGCGCTGTGGCTGTCGTCGGGCGCATTGCTCATGCTGCCGATGTATTTCGACCGGACCAGCCCCACGCTCGAAGACTGGCTGCTCACGCTCACCATCATCACGCTTGGCGCGCTGCTTTCGGGTGCGCTTTTCGGCGTGGCATTCGCGATGCGCGATCGCAATGTTGCTGCGCGGGTCGTCGTGCTCGCAGTCGTTATCGCGACGATTTCGATGCTGTTCGCCTTTGCCGTCGCCGCGATCGTCGCTGCGATCACGCCCAGCGTTGCCACGCGGGCGCCCTATCCAATGCGGATCACCAACAATTTTGCGTTCTTCTCGTGGCAGTTCGCGCTCCTCGGCACGCTCTATTCGGTGCTGCAGGCCAATCACCGGGCGCGTGAGCGCGAAAGGCTTCTCGCCGCGGCGCGCCAGGCAGCTGCGGAGGCCAATGCCGCAGCCACCAGCGCGCGGCTGGCGGCTTTGCGCTATCAGCTCAATCCGCATTTCCTGTTCAACACGCTCAACGCGATCTCTTCGCTCGTCGTTACGCGGCGAAGTGCCGAAGCCGAAGAAATGCTCGGACGCCTGTCCGAATTCCTGCGTGCGACACTGGCGGGTGATCCCGAAGGCCCCACCACGATCGAGGATGAGCTGGCGACGCTCCAGACCTATCTCGAGGTCGAGAGCATCCGCTTCGGCAATCGGTTGGCGGTCGAATTCGCCTGTCCCGCGCAACTGCGCGACGCGTTGATTCCGGGCTTCATCCTCCAGCCGTTGGTCGAGAATGCGATCAAATATGCGGTCGCGCCTGCCACCCGCCCAGTCACGATCCGCGTCGAGGCGGCGCAGCACGACGAGGAACTGGTGATCGCCGTCGAGGATGACGGCGATCCCGCGCCCGCGGGCGAGGGCTCGCATGCGAGTATCGGTGTCGGCCTCAGCAACGTGCGTCAGCGGCTCGATGTGCTCTATGGTGATGCGGCGAGGCTCGACGCGGTCCCGTGCGACCCGGGCTTCAGGGCGACTATCCGCCTGCCGCTGTCCTTTGGCGCGCCGGCATTGCGCGAGGCCGCAGAATGAGCCTGCGCGTGCTGATCGTCGATGACGAGCCGCTGGCAATCGACCGGCTGCGCGAATTTTTTGGTGACATCGAAGGTGTCGAGGTGGTCGGCGACGCCAGCGATGGCCGCAGCGCCACCGAGGCGATCACCGCGCTGAAACCCGATCTGGTAATGCTCGACATCCAGATGCCCGAACGCAGCGGCATGGCGGTCGCCGCCGACCTGCCCGCCGAGGGACGGCCCGAGATCATCTTCGTCACGGCTTTCGAGCATTACGCGCCTGACGCCTTCGAGGTCGAGGCGGTTGACTATCTGCTCAAGCCCGTGCGCTTTGACCGGTTGCGCCAGGCGATCACGCGCGCCCGGCGCCGACGCACGCTGCAAGCGGCTGCAGAGCACGCGGGCGCGGTCGACCCCGCGCCATCACCATATCACGAGGCGATCTGGGTACAGGTCCGCAGTGGCTCGGTGCGCGTGCCCGTCGACATCATCGACTGGATCGAGGCAGCCAAGGACTATGTGCTGCTCCACACCGCGACGCGAAGCTATCTGCACCGCAGTTCGATGACTGCGCTCGAGGCTATCCTGGATCCCGCCAGGCTGATGCGCGTGCATCGTTCGAGCTTTGTCAGCCCCGGTCGCGTTGACGGCATAGAGCGGCTGGGGAAGGGGCTCATCGCGTTGAAGCTATCCGACGGCGCCGTTGTTGCCGTCGGCCCAAACTACACAAAGGCTGTGCTGACACGGCTCCAGGCATCAGCATTGGCTGGATAGATCGTCATGGTCCGTTCGCGGGCCGCGACAGGTCGAGAAGCGGAAGCGCGCCAGCTATTGGCTACGCTGCCCGGCTTGGCGGTGGCCACGACCGCTGCGGCGTGCCTCTAATTTTCCTGCCCGGAATCGGCGGACCAGTAAGCGGCCAATGCCGGGCGCGGAGCCTTGGAGGACCGCCGGTCAGAACTCAATCCGCGGCAACGACATGGTCGCTCGGCGCGGGCCTGCGGCAGAACCAGACCACCGCGATCATCGCCACCGCCAGTATCGAACTGATCCAGAACAGCTCGAGCGAGGAGAGCAGATAGGACTGGTTGACGACCTGGTGGTAGATCGATCCTGCCGCCTGAAGCGGGCTCAGGCCCTGGGACTGAAGCTGCTCCACCGCGCCGCGATAGGCTGGCGAAAACGGGCTTCCCGCCTCGGTCAGCCGCACCTGGTGCAGCGCCTCGCGCCGATCCCAGTGGGTCGTGATGATCGAGGCAGCGAAACTGCCCGCCGTGATCCGCGCGAAGTTCGACAACCCGCTCGCCGCGGGAACCCGCTCGGCCGGGATGCCATCCAGCAGGATGGTCACCAGCGGCACGAAGAAGATGGTCAGGCCGATGCCCTGCAGCGCCAGCGGCGCCGCCAGGACGAGGAAGCTCGCATCGGGCGTGAATTGCGACCGCATCCAGAAGGATCCCGCCAGGCACAGAAAGGCGATGGTCGCCATCCAGCGCGGTTCGAGCTTGAGCCTGCCGAACAGCGGTGCCGACAGAACGGCCAGCAGCCCCGAGGGCGCGGCCACGAGGCCGGCCCAGGTGGCGTTGTAGTTCTGATATTGCTGGAGCCAGAGCGGCAGCAGCAGGTTGTTGGCGAAGAACAGCGCATAACCGAGGCAGAGCGCGAGCGAGCCAAAGGCGAAGTTGCGGCGGCCGAAGAAAGACAGGTCGACGATCGGGTGCCGCTCGGTTGCTTCCCAGATCACCCAGGCGGCAAAGCCGATGAGCGCACAGAGCGCCAGCGCGACGATCAACGGGTTGTGGAACCAGTCGCGGTCCTTGCCAAGGTCGAGCATGGTCTGGAGGCTGAACACCCAGAAGGCGAGCAGGATGAGCCCGACCGTATCGATCGGGATCTTGCGCGTCGGCGTCTCGCGATCGTGGAGATAGCGCCAGCTCAGCGCTGCGGTTGCTATCCCGAAGGGCACGTTGATCAGGAAGATCCAGCCCCAGAAATAATTGTCCGAGATATAGCCGCCGAGCACCGGGCCCAGCGCCGGCGCCGCCAGCGTCGTCGTTGACCAGATGGAGAGCGCCGTCCCGCGTTTGTGCGCCGGGAAGATCGAGAGCAGCAGCGCCTGGCTGCCCGGGATCATCGGCCCGGATACGCCCCCCTGCAGGATGCGGAAGAAGATCAGCGAGGGCAGATCCCAGGCGATGCCACAGAGCAGCGAGGCGATGGTGAAGGCGATCACCGAGACGGTGAAGGTCCGCACCACGCCGAAACGGCCCATCAGCCAACCGGTGAGCGGCACGGTCACGCCGTTCGCCACCGCGAAGGAGGTAATGACCCAGGTGCCGCTGTCGGTGCTGACGCCCAGATTGCCCGAAATGGTGGGCAGCGAGACGTTGGCGATCGTGCCGTCGAGCACCTGCATGAACGTGCCGAGCGCAAGCGCGATCGCAGCAATGCCCAACGCCGCGCCGCTCAGCGGCGCCGGCTGCGCGCCCGGTGGCGCGGGTGCGCTCACCGGGCGGCTCCCATGTTCCGGGCGATGATCTGGCGGATGCGGGCTTCGACCTGCGGGCCGCCATCGACCACCTCCTGCCTGCCGCCGGCGGGCGGTGCGCTGCCGGCGACCGTCGGGCCCGAACGATCGCTGGTGTCGACCGTCGTCGTCACCGACAGGCCGACGCGCAACGGGTTCCGCGCGAGCTCCTTGGGATCGAGCGCAATGCGGACGGGCACGCGCTGAACGATCTTGATCCAGTTGCCCGAGGCGTTCTGCGGCGGCAGCAGCGAGAAGGCATTGCCCGAACCGGCGCCGAGACCCAGCACCTTACCGTGGAAGGTGACGGAGCGGCCGTAGATGTCGGCCTCGATCGTCACCGGCTGGCCGACGCGCATGTCCTGAAGCTGGGTCTCGCGGAAGTTCGCGTCCACCCAAAGGCTGTCGAGCGGCACCACCGCCATCAGCGGCGTGCCCGGCGCGACGCGCTGGCCGAGCTGCACCGTGCGCTGCGCCACCACGCCGCCGACGGGCGCGGAAATGTGCATATAGGCACGGCTGATCGCGGCGCGGCGCACGGCAGCCATCGCCGCGAGCACCGCCGGATTGTTATAGACATCGGTGCCCTGAATGGCGCTTGCGGCCTGCGAATGCTTGGCGCGGGCAAGGTTGAGGTCGGCACGCGCCGTGTTGACCGCATCCGCGGCATGGCTCACCTCCTCACCCGAGACCGCACCGTCGGCGGCCGCGGCCCTGCGGCGGCGATAGTCATTCTCGGCCTTGCCGAGATCGGTCTGCGAGGAGGCGATTTCAGCCGAAGCCTCATCCACCGCCGCGCGCTGCGACCGGAAGTTGCGAACCGCCTGTCCGAGCTGCGCCTCGGCCGAGGCCAGTGCGACGTCCTCCGTTGCGGGGTCGAGATCGATCAGCGGCGCGCCGCGGTTCACATGTTGGGTGTTGTCGGCGTGGAGCGCGATGACGGTGCCGCCTTCGCGCGTCGTGATCGAGACGATGTCGCCGCCCACATAGGCGTCGTCGGTCGTCTCGCTCGACGGCGCCAGCAGGCGCATCACCGCATAGGCAAGCGCCCCGATCAGCACGACGGCGCCGAGGATGAGAAATCCGAGCCGGCGCTTGCGGGATCTGGATGGCGTTTCGATTGCGGCCTCGGCCTGGATGGGGGTCTGGGCGTTCATGGGGTTGCTTTCGATCGAGAGTTTCGCGGATTCGTCAGTGGGTGGCGGCCGGCGCGCGGGAGCCAAGTGGGTTCGCGGGGTCGAAGCCGCCGCCAAGCGCCGCGACGAGCTGGATACGGCTGTCGAGCGATGCCGCCTGGAGGTTGACCAGATCCTGTTCGGCCTCGAGCAGGCGGAAGCCCGAATCGATCGCGTCGAGCTGCGAGCCGAGGCCGGTGCGGACGCGCACCTGATCGAGCCGCACGGTGTCGCGTAGCCCGGCGACGACACGGCCCTGCTCCGCCACGTCGTCATCGGCCGCGCGGACGCTCGTCGCGGCGTCGGCGGATTCGCGGACCGCCGCGAGCACCGTGTTGTTGTAGCTTGCCACCGCGTCGTCGAGGTCGGCGGTCGCGTGGGCGTACTGCGCCCTGAGCTTGCCGCCCTCGAAGATGGGGATATGGATCGCGACGCCGCCGCCGGCCTGAAGCGCACCGCCGGTGAAGAGGTTGCCGAAGCCGAGCGTTGACGCGCCGATCAACGCCTGCAGATTGACGTTGGGCAGGAAATCCGCGCGGGCGACCGCGCGACCCTGTACCGCCACGTCGATGCGCGCCTGGCCCGCGAGCAGATCGGGGCGACGGCCGAGCAGGTCGGCGGGCAGGATCCCGGGCACCTCGGGCGGCCTGTCGAGCGCGATCGTCGGTGCGGTGATTTCCGGATAGAAGTCCGCGCCGCGGCCGACCAGCGCGGTGAGCGCGTGAACGAGCAAATCGCGCTGCTTCTCGGCGCGGGTCCTCACCTGCTCGGCCTGAGCCAGCAGCGTTTCGGCCTGTCGCAGCTCGAACTCGTTCGAAAGCTGATTGTTGATGCGCGACTGGACGTAGCGCAGCGCATTCTGGCGGGTGGCGATGAAGCCGTCGGCGACCGCGATGAGCCGGTTGGCCCGCGCCAGGCCGACATAGGTCTGCGCGATCGAGGTCGAGATCGCAAGGCGAGCCGCCGCCGCATCGAACCGGGCGGCATCGGCGCTTGCCGAGGCCTGCCGCACGAGCGAGCGCTGGCGCCCGAACAGATCCAGATCCCAGTTGAGCGAACCCTGCACCACCGAGATCGTGCGATCGCTGCCGCCATAGGGCGGAGGGATCAGGGCTTTGTCGCTGAGCCGCTGATGCTCCACACTGCCACTGGCGTCGACCTGCGGAAGCTGATCGGCATGGCGTATGTCCACCAGCGCCTCGGCCGCGCGGATTCGGGCCAGCGCTGCGTCGAGCGACGGATTGCCCGCGAGGCCCATTTCTTCGAGGCGGTTGAGCTGAGCGTCGCCATATGCGGTCCACCAGGCCGTATCGATCGTCGCTCTCTGATCCTCGAGCCCAAGCGAGCTCCACTGGACCGGCGCCACCTGCGGCTTGTCATGCGGCACCGCCACGCAGCCGGCGAGCAGGGACGTCACCAACATCGTCAGGGCTGTCCGCTTTTTCATGATCATGCCTCCACCACCGGGCGGCCCGCCACGAAGGCGTTGCGCTCGATCGAATCCGCGAGCTTGCTGAGAAGCATCATGAGATGCTCGATCTCGGCTTCGGTGAGGCCGGCCAGGACTTTGTCGCAGCGCCGGGCAGAGATCGGCCCGATCTCGACGAGCTTCGCGCATCCGGCCTGGGTCAGACTCAGCGTGACCATGCGCCGATCCGCGACGTTGCGTTCGCGAGCCAGCAAATGTCGTGCCTCGAGCCCATCGGTGACACGGGCCAGAGCGCTCTTCGGCATCTGCATCGCTGCGGCCAGCTCGCCCACTGTCATAGGGCCAGCCCGGTTGATGCCATCAAGGACGCTCCACTGCGTGAAGTTGAGATCGGCGGCGCCGAAACGGGCTTCGATCGTCGACTGAACGAGACGGTTTGCGCGCCGGAGCAGACGCCCGAGGGAAGGCTCGGCGCGCAATTTGGACACGCTGGAAGTTGTCATATCGACCGCGGCCGGCAGAGCCGGCTGCGCGGCAGCATTGGTGTCGCGCGCGTCCGAATTGGGTGACAGCATGGTGAGACGGCTCACAACCGATCCTTTCCGCGCAGGCTTCGCCGGCCGCCCGAAACGGGCGCTCAGCGGAAGCCTCGATCTGAGAGGGCCGGCCCGCACCCCCGGGGAGGAGAGGAGATGGAGGTGCGGACCGAGGCAGGACTTGCTCCGGGGCAGGGGCGTCCGTCGCTGCTGACGTCGATCTAGAAATTGCGGCCGCGAAGGTCCAAGATCATTGGTCTCGGGTTCCCAACTTTTTCGGTATGGCGGCAATGGAGCTAAGACAGCTTCGCTATTTCCTCGCTGTCTGTCGCACGATGAACTTTACCCGTGCGGCCGAGGAGATGCACATCGCGCAGCCACCGCTCAGCCGGCAGATCAGCAATCTCGAGGACGAGCTGGGCGTCCGCCTGATCGATCGCGACGCCAGACCCATGCGCCTCACCAGTTCGGGCGAATTCTTCCGGGAACGCGCGCAGGAAATCATCTCGCGGGTCGATCGCCTCAAGACGGAAACGATTGCTTATGGTCGCGGCGGACGGCAGACGGTCCGGGTCGGCTTCGAGACCTCGGTGATCTACGGTCATCTGCCAGCGGTCATCAAACATCTGCGCGCGCTCAACCCGCATCTCGACATCGACCTGCGCGCGCTGTCCACCCCCGAACAGCTCGCCGCCATTCGCGATGGAATAATCGACGTCGGCGTTGGGCGCGAGCGGGTCGGCGACGACCATGTCGAACAGATCGAGATCCGACAGGAGCCCTTTGTCGTTGCGCTATATCCCAGCCATCCACTGGCGGCAGACAGCCTGCCCGCGCTGCGCTTTGCCGACCTCGCCGGGGATACCTTCATCTCCTATCGTGACCAGTCCGCGGGACGCCGGTCGGATCCGGTCGCGCGCCTCATGGACCGAGCCAATTTCGTGCCGATCCGGAAGACTGAGATCCAGGATCTCCTTGCCGCCCTCGGTCTTGTTGCGGCGGAAGCCGGAATCTGCGTCGTGCCCGCTACGGTGCAGCGGATGCGGAGCAGCGACGTCTGCTACAGGCCGCTGGAAGAAGATGGTGCGATGTCGTCAATATTTCTGAGTTTCATGCGTGGATCGACTTCTCCGATTATCCGACAAACCAAGGAAGTGCTCGATCGGCTGCTGCAGGACTCACAACATTGATCGCGATGAAAAGGCGGCGCGGCAAAGGCTGCGGTGCTTCGCGATCGCGAGTAAATAGCTGAATCTGCCAAGTCGGTGCAGCCGATATGCATCGGCCAAATGTGCCGAGCCGGAAAACATTAGTACTCGATCAGCCTGCGACATGCGCGTAGGGCGAGGCCTCCCCAAGCCATGGATCGCGCGTTGCATGGCGCCATTCGCTCAGTTCGCGGCGGAGTGTTTCGAGCAACTCCCGGGCGCCCGGTTTGCCTGCCAGATTGACCAACTCGTCAGGGTCGTTGCGCAGATCATAAAGTTCTTCCGCAGGGCGCTTGAGATAGGCGGCCTGCTTTCGCTTACCCAGCCGAATTGACGGGTCAGCGGCAATCGCCTTCCAGCTTGGCGAGCCGCCGACATCGCCCGCGATGGGATAGTCGAGCGGATAGGCCAGATTGACGATATAGGAATGCGTGCGCGTGCGGATCGCGCGCATGGGGTAATATTGATTGATTTCGTGGAATTCGTGGCTCGCGAAGACCGCATCATGGCCCGGCGCGTCGGCGCTGCCGAGCAGGGGCAGCAGTGACTTTCCGGGCAACGGCGCGCGCGGCCCGGCGGCACCCGTCCAGTCGAGGATCGTTGGCACGATGTCGATGAAACTGACCATCGCTGCATTGACCGCGCCACCCTTGTGTCCCGGCGCATGGATGATGAGGGGCAGATGCAGCCCCGGCGCGTAAAGATTGGTCTTGGCGCCCGGAAAGGGCCGGCCATTGTCGCTCAGATAGATGACCAGCGTGTCTTCGGCGTGACCCGCCGCCCCAAGTTCGTCGAGCAACAGCCCTATGCCGCTGTCAAGGCGGCTGACCGATTCATAGTAAGCGGCGAGATCCTGTCGGACGACGGGCAGATCGGGGAGGTGCGAGGGCACGGTCACCTGGACGGGGTCGTAGTGCACGGGGTCGACGCGCGGCCAGGCGCCATTGCCATAGCCCCCGGGTGCTCGGTGTGGATCGCTATAGCCGACCGTCACGAAGAACGGTCGCTCACCCGAAGACCGGACGAAATCGGCAGCGGCCCTGGCCATGGCGTAAACATCACGAACGCCGCTCCGCTCCGGCAGCAGCTCCGTATCATACGGAAAGGCGGCATCTGGCCGGACATGCTTCTTGCCTACCAGCGCAGTCGCATAGCCCGCCTTTTTCAAAAGCGCCGGGATTGTCTCGACACCGTCCAGTAGCGACTGGTTGTGGAAGTCGTGCGCGAGGCCATACATCCCGTTCTGGTGGGTGTAGAGCCCGGTATAGATAACCGAGCGACTTGGGCTGCACGACGAGACCGCAGCATAGGCATTTGCGAAGCGCGTGCCGACCTTTGCGAGTGTATCGATGCGCGGCGTGCGGATATTCGTCCCATAGCATCCCGCATCAAGGCCCTGATCGTCGGCAATCAGCAGCAGCACATTGCGCTGCTTTCCACCCCGTGAGGAGGCGATTGTTTGCGCCGCTGCGCCCGGCCCCGGTACAGCGGCGCCGGTGAGCAGACCGGCAGCGGCGGTCAGCAGCGTGCGGCGATCCATAGACGGGGTACCTATCAGAATCCGAACCGCGTGGACAACTGCCAGGCACGGCCGACGATCGACCGTGCGAGCGACATTCAATCCCGTATCTTGCGCGTGAGCGGTACAAAGCGCACCGCGATGATGAATCGCTCGACCGCCTTGCCGCGCGTGTCCTTGGTGATCAGCATCAGCCGCTGGGTGGAATGCGATGGTCCAACAGGAATCACCATTCGCCCGCCCGGCTTCAGCTGATCAAGGAGCGGCTGGGGGATATGCGGAGCGCCGGCGGTGACGATGATGCCGTCGAACGGAGCATGCTCGGGCCATCCGGCATAGCCGTCGCCATGCCTGACGGTGACATTGGCATAGCCCCGGCGCGTGAGCGTCGCCGCCGCCTGTCGTGCCAGAGGCTCCACGATCTCGATTGAATACACCCGGCCAACAAGCCGCGAGAGTATTGCCGCCTGATAGCCCGAGCCGGTTCCGACCTCCAGCATGACCTCGCCCTTTTTCGGGCGGAGCAGGTGGGTCATGAGCGCGATCAGGGACGGCTGCGAGATCGTCTGGCCCTCGCCGATCGGTAGCGGATAGTTTCGATAGGCTTCGGCGCGCTGGTCGGGCGGAACGAACAGGTGCCGTGGTACCGCGCGCATTGCGGCGAGTACCCCGGGGTCGGCGCTTTCGCCAATCGCGCGCGCATAGTTGCTGATCGAGTCCACGAGCCGCGCGCGTTCTGCGGCGTAGCGCCGTTCCTGCTCCGGCTCTCCGGTGGCAGGAGCCTCAGCCGGGACTAGTGGCGTGACGGCGAGAAAAAGGATGGCGAACAGCGCCTCAAGCCGTTTCATGATGCGTTCTCCAGCGGGACTGATCGACGATCGATGAACAGAAGCATCACCGCACCAGCCGCCACGACGACCATACCGACAAGCGCGCCAATGCCGGTATAGGCAAGGCTTGAATAAAGGAGATAAGCGCTTGTGAGGCAGAAGAGCGCGGGTATGGCAGGGTAAAGCGGAACCCGGAATGGCCGCTCGATCTCGGGTTCGCGCCGTCTGAGCACGAACAGGGCCAGCCCAACCGTCAGAAAGAAGAGCCAGAAGGCCGGCGCCGTATATTCGACGGCCAGCCGGAAGCCATCTCGCGCGAAAGCCCCGAACCCCACCAACAGCAGCGCCGCGCCGCCCTGAACGAGCAGTGCGTTGGCTGGCGTGCCTTTTTCCGACCGCCAGCGACCGAGAAAGGCGAGGCGCGGGAAGTCCCGGCCAAGTGCAAAGGCCGAACGTGCGCCGGTGAATGCTGTCGCGTTCGCCGATGTGAGCGCGGCTACGGCCACGGCGACGCTGATGACCGCCGCCCCATCAGGGCCCCAGGTCAGTCGCAACAGATCGGCGGCCACCGCGTGCGATGCGGCCGTGCCGGCGAGCCCCAGCGCACGCAGATAAGCGAAGTTTACGAGCAGGTAGATCACCGTGATCAGGGCAAGGCTGCCGATGAGCACCGGCACGATGCGCCGCCGCGCCTCGCGCAGCTCGGCCGTGAGATAGGCGGACTCGTTCCAGCCCCCATAAGTCAGAAGAACGAACACCAGCACGAGTCCGAGCGAGGTTTCGCCCGGGGGCGGTGCTGCCGCCACGGCCTTCGGGGCAATCAATAGCCCCGCGACGATCACCAGCCCCAGCCCGAGCAGTTCGAGCGCTGTCAACCAGAGTTGCGTCCGGCATCCATGTGTCACGCCGGCCCAGTTGATCGCGGTGATCGCGGCAACCGCTGCTGCGGCATGGATCGAAGCCGAATGACGCCCCAGCGGGAGGATCTCGGAGGCGTAGTCGCCGTAGACATAGGCGAGCAGCGCCAGCGACCCGGTCTGGATGATCGTCAGCCTCGACCAGCCGTACAGGAAGGCGAACCGGCGCCCGAAGGCGCGGCTGAGGAAGTGATATTCACCCCCGGCGTGTGGAAAGGTCGAAGCCAGCTCCGCATAGCACAATGCGCCAATCATCGAGATCACGCCGCCGAGCAGCCAGGCGAGCATCATCATGTTACCGTCTGGCGATTGTGCGGCGACAAGCGGTGGCGTCCGGTAGATTCCGGCGCCGACCACGACGCCGACAGTCAGGGCCACGGCTTCGCGGACCCCGAAGCTGGGTCGGGGAGACGCGTTGCGGTCGGATCGCCCTGGCCGCTTTCTGTCGAAGCCCTGCTTCGCAGCCATGCGCGGTTCTTCCTTGAGCCCTGCAGGTCGAGCTGACCTGGAATGGCCGGTTGCAATCGGCACAGCCACTCCAGAGAGGTCCGATCTGGTGCAAGGCCTTACATGATAGCCTTATAGTCGGAATATGGGCGGCGTATCCAATCCGGCTTTGGCTCGCCTTCTAACTGTCGGCCAACATCCCGAACCGCGCCAAAGCGGAAATTCATGCAGATTTGGGCGCCGCGTCCGCTCTGCGCCAAATCAAGCCATAGATCACTTCGCGGCCGGAACGTCCGGGATTGGCGCGGAAGCCGTCCGGCCAGCATTGCACCCACCATGTGCCGGGAAGAACGTCAAATTTTACGGACGGGCCCGGTGTCCCGCCGGCTTCTGTTCGACGGCGACGTCAATTGACTTCGATTTCCTGCCAGGCGTTTGTAACAGGGATGTGCTTGATGTCGCTCCCCGCCGCCGCGCGCGCCGCGAGCGCGTCTTCCGAGACCAGTTGATCGTTCAGTTCCACAAGTTGCGGAACGATCAGGGCAATAATCGTGGCGATGAAGGCGAGTATGCCAAGCCGCAGCGTAGCGGCGCTTAACGCTCCGATCAGGCGTCTGCGACGACCAGCTGGCCCGCGGAATGTCGCTCGCCGATTCCGATAGGCGAGCGCGTGTCGGAAATGGGCCATGGAGAGGTCTCCCCTGCCGGCGCCCTGCGGCGCCCTTCCTCGTTTTCAGTACTCGCCCCCGAGAAGCTCGTGCGACTGGCGCGAGGCGGAAGCGTGCTTCATCGGCAAGGAGCCCGGCATACTCATATGGGCCGATCCGATGACTGCATCGCGCCTTAAGTCGCAGGTCGCTGGCCGGTCGAAAATTATATTTTGGTATAAGAAAGCTCAGCCTGACAGCAAGTTGAGCTTCGCCATCCACACCAAGTTCGGAAGCGTTCGCGCCCCAACCTTCGACATAGCCGCGTTCCGCATGGATGCCCCGAACCTGCCACCGGCAACGCGGGCGGGTTAACAATCAACGAGGGTTCGGTCGGATTATCTCGCCCATACCTTGATATAATGGGCGCCTTCGCATGGAATATTTACTGTCCTCTCAGCCGGCACCGAATGCTTTTCCAAAAGCCGGAGGAAAGTGGCGCCGAGACATCGCCACCAATCTGAAGAAGGACAGGAACGTGGGCATGTTGACCAAACCGACTGCTGGCGCACAGGCACTCGTGGAGATGCAAGAGTTCGCGCGCCTGCCCGCCGCGGCACAGCGCTACATCCGGCGCTCGCTCGAGATTCGCTTCGGCCGTCTCGATCAGGTAGGGCGCCTTGCCCGCGATCCGCGGGAACTTCGCAGCATTGAGACCCAGATCGGCCTCTATGCCCAGGTGGACGGGATCGAGGCTGCCATCCCCCGCGATGACGACGGCGCCTCAGCCGCGCGTCTGATCAATCTGATCGTGCCGCTGGCGGCCTTCGATCTCTCGGAGGGAAAGATTCCGTCATTCGCTGCCTTCCGTTTCCTGTACGAAAGGCTGATCGGCGCGGCCGTCCGGCCATGGTTGCTCGGCATCTTCACGCTTTGTGCGACGCTTCCCGACCTGCACCCGTCGCAGCGCGTGACCTTGCTCACATCCATCGATCAAACGAGCGTGACTGCTTCCAACTGGTCGACAAGAGAATCCAGTTTCTTTCCCGAATGGGTGGAAAGCCTCGAGGACTGACCGGTGGCAGTTGCTTCAACTAAATCTTGGCATGCCTTGGCTGCCACATGCAGCCGTCTTCGGTGAATCGGCGAACCGCCAGCCGTTACCACCCAAGCCGCCGTTTCCTTGATGGCGCTATCCTATAGATTGCGCCTCTCGCGCGTGAGTGGTTGCCGCAAGCTCATGGGCCTCGCGCAGCAGCAGCGCGCGGCTTTGTTTCAATTGCTGGGCGCGCTGGACGGTCAACCAGAGCGCGGCCAGGAAGGCCAGGAACGTCAGGAAGGGGATGCCAACCAGCGTGCCCACCGCCGACGCTAGCCAGCTCACGGCCAGCACGCCGATCACGGTCAACCAGAATCCGATCCGTCCCGCTGCATAGTCAAAGCTACCCGGATATTCGGTCTCCGCTCCCGTGCTGTGATTGACGATGAGCAGCGGGTAGCCGAGCTGCATGCCCTTTCGCTTCACCCGGACGATGCTGACTCGGTGCCCGTCTCGGAGGGGCAGTTGTCCGCGGATTTCGGCTGCTGCCTCCCTGCCGTCCGCGGCTCGCAGGAAGAAGCTCTGACATGCGTCTCGGCCCAGGTCTTGGATCCGACGACATCGCCGTGATCGATCGTGAGTTCGAACTGATCAGGGCGCACGTTCCACTTCATGGATATTCCTCCGACCAGAGCCGACACGACAGGTTCACCGGGCGCTTCGCTGTGTCCGCCAGTGGTCCGTCAACGGGCGAGCAATTCAGGGAATCCGGGGCGCCTGTATTGTAAGGCGGTTCGGAGCCTTCAACGCGGACCATAGCTCTTCGCACCGACGATATTCGCGTGCGCATGAAACCATGCGCGGGGACCGTAATGGAGGCTGGCTGAGCCGGCACGATCTGCTCATCTTTGCCGAGCGGAACAAATTCCCCCCAGTCCGCTGAGTATTCCACCGGGACTTTCGACCACGCCTGTGCCGTTGGCGCGCAATAATAGGTCACATAAACACCGGCCCGCTTCTGTCTGGCAGCTGCTACTTTCGCCGCATCAGGAGAGAAGGTGATATTGATACTGATTGCAGCAGGATCGCTTGCGCTCTGCTGCGCGGGCAAAGTCGCCGCTAACAGAGCCAGCGGGCCAAGCACGAAGTGGATCATAATCAGCCTCCGCGTCCAAATTGCCGTCTTCGGCATCAAGGCGCATTGACAATTATGGTCGCACCGTTTTGGCTGTTTTTTGCCGCGCGGTGTTGGCGCTTAACCCCTTTTCGGAAATGTAGATTGCAAGAAGCGGGGCAGCGCCGGGGGAGGCCTTGGCGTCCGAGGCGTTATACCCAATATCGGTCAATCCACGCTGATGGAGCGCCTGCTTCCGCGCCAGTCTACCCGATAACGGCCGGACCTCTTGCCACCCCAATGCCGCCGGCCAAGGGCTTCCTGAAAAGGGCGGCCGCACGGCAGGGTTCGAATGTTCCGTTATACGGATGTGTCGATGCTGATCGGAGCCAGCGCCCGCGAAACCCGCAGAAAAGCCAAGATCGTGTCCCGAGCCGTGGTGGGAAATATGGCGGATACGGATTTCGTCGTTCGAAGATATCATTGTAAATCATGCCTTTAGGGTTAGCTATTGGGGTCCCAGCCAAAGTAACCATCGGTCCATATCAGCCGGAAAGCCGCGAAAATCCTCGGCGGCAACTCGGCAGGGTTGCGGCTCGCGGGCTCGCGTGCTGCTCGTCGAGCCTTCGCGCGCGGGCAAATCGATCTTCGGTCGCAAGAGATGATCATGCCGGATCTAGACTTATAGATTGAGGAGAAGGGGCCTGTCTCGCCTCGATCCATTGTAGGCCGGCGAGACGAATAGCCGCATGCCGTGACTTCTGCGACCACCGTCCAATCGCGAACAGCGCAGGCGGGACCCAGTGCGTGTCACGGATCAGTGTTCTCGTGGCGGCGATTTCGCCGGACTTGCAAGCCGACGGCATTGCCGCAGCAGTCGCTCAACGCGACGACATGACGCTTGTCGAGAACCGCGTGATCGGTGTGGCGGAAGTCGGAGATTTCCTCGAAAGCTTGCCTTTGGAGCAACATTGCGCGCTGGTGCTGGTAGGTCCCCACGCGAGGACCGCCGGAATGGCCAGCGCCTGGCTCGCCCGCCGCACCGACCTTGTGGTGCTGCGCGTGGCGATCGCGGACAGCCTGGTGCACATCGACCTGCAGGATGCGAGCCTGCATTCCGTCCTCGATGCAGTACGCGAACTCGTCGAGCGAGGCGGCATGCTGCCGGATGAGCGGGTTTCGCAGATGCAACTGCCGGCCCCGCTCCCACCGTCCGCGCCGATATTGGAGCTCACGACAAGGGTCGTCGAGACAGAAAGGTTGCTGACCGCTGCACGCAACTGGGTTCATGTGCTGCTGCGCGCCGCGGTGGCGCGCTTGATCGGCTCTGCGCCAGGCCAAGCCGGGTTTTCGGTGACCGGCGCATCGATCGTGGACTATCTCGCAGATCGCGCCCTGGGCACCGCGCTGCTTGCCGGCGACAGCGACGTCGAGGTAGCCGACAAGACACTCACCGACGCGCTCGAAGCGGCCGATCCGGCGTGCGAGCCGCTTGCTGCCGCCGAACGATCACTCGGGCTGAGCGCGACTGAATTCCGCATGCTGGTGCTGGCGCTGGCCCCCGAGCTTGACGAGCGCTTTCAGCGCTGGATCACGCTTTTGATGGACGATGCCGGCCGGCGCGTGGGAACGCTCGGCCTGTACGCCGAGCTGCTGGGAGCGCCGGACGAGGTCGGCCGGGACCTCCTGCAGTCGGGCCAGCTGGCGCGCTGGCGGCTCTTGGAAGACCATGGCGGGAGCTTGCCCGCTGCCGACGAGCCGCTGCGGCTCGATGCGCCGTTTCGGAGCTGGCTGCTCGGCGCAACGCGTGCGCTCGCCGATGATCCCTCATTGCGCCGGGTGCTCCGGACCGTCCCCTGGCCCGACGCAAGCCTGATCGGCGACGCGGGCGACCGAGACCATGCGAAGCGCTTGATCAGCCGCTTGCAGGATGACGCAGGCCCGCCGTGGATCGTGCTCGCGAGCGACAACCCGGCAGCTTCGCGCGCGCATGTCGAGGCTGGCGCCGCTGATCTGGGTCTGCACCCAATTCGCGTCGACCTTGCGCAGCTCAAGGGGCTCGATTGTATCGCGGCCGAGGATGCCGGCATCCGGACGGCGCGTCTCGCCAGGATTTCGGGTCGCCCGCTTGCCGTCGATGCCAGCGGTCTCGATCAGGGCCACGAGTTGGACGAGGCGGTGCGCGCCTTTTTCACCGCGGCGAGCGCGGCAGGGCGCGTCTCCGCACTGATTGCCGGCGATCCTGCACGCGTCACCGGCCTGCTGGGCGCGGCGCGATACGAGCTTGAAGTGGAGGCGTTTTCGCCGACCGCCCGTGTCTCCGTGCTGCGCGCCGCCGCCGCCGGGGCGGGCGCCCATTTCACCGAGGAGGCCGCCGAATCCCTCGCCAATCTCTATCCGCTGCAGATCGACGGCCTAGAGCGGGCCATGCGGCTTGCGCTGGCGACGCCACTGTCATGTACGAGCGAGGACGCGGCCCGCGATCGTTTCGTATCGGCATGCAAGCAGGTTTCAGCCGCGGGGGCGTCGGGCCTTGCTGAACGCATCGAGCCCATCTTCAACCTCGACGACGTCATCCTTCCCGCCGACCGGAAAGGGCAGCTCGAGGAGATCGTGGACAATGTCCGCTTCGCCCCGAAGGTGCTCGACGGCTGGAAGTTCCGCGACCAGCTCCCTTACGGGCGCGGGGTCACGGCGCTGTTCCATGGACCGAGCGGCACCGGCAAGACGATGGCCGCCATGGCCGTTGCACGCACGCTCGGCGTGCAAATCCTGCGCATCGACCTCTCGCGTGTCGTCAGCAAGTATATCGGAGAGACCGAGAAGAACATCGATCGCGTGTTCCTTGAGGCCCAGCATTCCGGTGCGGCGCTTGTGATCGACGAAGCCGACGGCCTGGCGGCGAAGCGAAGCGAGGTGAAGGACGCGCACGACCGCTACGCCAATATGGAGGTCGCCTATCTCCTCCAGAGAATGGAGGCCTATGACGGGCTGGCGATCCTGACGACAAATTTTCGCCAGAACCTGGACGCGGCCTTTTTGCGCCGGCTGCGCTTCATCGTCGATTTTCCGCGGCCCGATGCCAGCGCCCGCGAGGAGATCTGGCGGCACTGCTTGCCAGAGGAGTCGCATTGCCTGGACGATGCCGCCTTCCGGCAACTGGGGCGAAAGATCGAGCTCACCGGGGGCAATATTCGTCAGGTCACGCTGCGCGCCGCGTTTCTCGCGGCGGCGGCGGGCACGAGGATCGGCCCCGAGCATATTGCGCACGCCTGTCGCGCCGAGTTCGCGAAGCTGGGCTTGCCGCCGGTCGAAGTCGACCTGGCCGAAAAGCGCAGGGCAGCATGAGCGCCGATGCCATCTACAACGTCACCCAGGCGCTGCGGCAGCGGCTTATAGACGCGCTGCCGAAAACGCCCGCGCCGGGGAACGTGTTCGTGGGGCCACTGGACGATCCCGATGCCGCCGGCGCCGACCTGATCCTGTTTCTCTATCGGATCGCCCCCAATGCCAGTCTCCGTAACCGCGAACGCCGCGTGGAGACGGGGGATCCGCTGCAGCCCGTAATCGTCCACACCAATTCGCTTCCCGTCGAGCTTCGATATCTTCTGACGGTCGGCACCCGGACCGCGACCGACGGCGATCCGCTGCTCAAGACACTGGGCCATGCGATGCGCGCGCTCAACGATGCGCCCAATCTGGTGGGGCAGCAGGTGGGCCATGAGACCGTGCAGGTTTCGCTCGATCCACTGTCGACCGAGGAAATGAGCCGCATCTGGACGCTCTTTCCCACCGCCAACTACCGCACCTCGGTTGGCTATGTGGCGACGCCCGTGTGGATCGATCCTCCGGCCGCCGCGGGGCAGGCGGCACGCGTGATCGAGGACAGGCTACTTGCCGGCCAGCGCGCGAGGGAGGCGGCCAATGCCTAAGACCTTCGCTGTGCATTCGCCCCTGGAGACCGGCTATGTGCGCCGCGTCGCGTTTGCCGCCGAGATCGTCGACGCCGTGACGCTGGCGCCCGTGACGCAGGGCCTGAAGGTTTCCGTCACCGGCCTCAAGCGCCCCCCGATCCTCAACACAAGCGGCTTCTTCGTCTGGCTCGAGGAGCCCGGTCTCCAGCCGCAGGAGGTCGTCGTCGACGCGTCGGGAACGGCGTATGAAAGCGCCACCGGAGCGCCTCCGGCCCCGCCGGCCAGGAGCGTGCGCATCGAGCTCGCGCCGAAGTTCGGCTACCCGTTTCCGGCCGGCGCCACGGCGCTGCGCGGGACACTTGTCGAAAGCCGCTACGGGCCGCCGTCTCCGATCGGGGGCGCCGAAGTTGCGCTGCAATGGTCCGACGAAGTCGACTGGATCGACGCACCGACAATCTCGACGAGCGGCGCCAATGGCGATTTCGCCGCGCTGCTGCGGTTGCCGCCCGATGCCGAGCCGAAGGCCCATCCCGATGGCGGCCTGACCGTCCGGCTCAGGGTCGAACGCGACGGCCTCACCCGGATCAGTGACGAATTCCCGCTTCGGCAAGGCGCGGTCAGCGCCCGGGAACAGCCATTCATCTGGGACGAACTCGCTCCGTAATTCGAGGAAGGAAACGATCGATGAGCACGGAACAGAAGCCCGAAGACAAACCCTGCGACGAGCCCGAGGACCAGACCCCTCCGACGCCACCCGAGAACGGGCAGAGTCCGAAGCCCAAGTGCGAACCGCTTCCGGAAGGCTCCAAGCCGCCAGCGCTCGAGGAGCCAAAGACCTGCGAGCCGCGCTGCGAATGCCCGGGCAAGCCGCCCGCTTCCGAGACGTGCTTCGACAAGCTGATCGACGAGCAGACGAGGCTGGTGAACGAGGCCGAGCGCGCCAAGTTGTTCAAGGGCGAGCTCGAGGACCTGCTCAAAAAGGCCATCGCCGCGAAGCAGGCCTATCCCCGCGACAAGTTCGAGGATTTCAACAAGAGATGGGCCGCGCAGGACAAGGACATCGTCCGTGCGATCGACACCGTCATCTGCAACGTCAAATGCTGGTGGTGCGTCATCGAGTGCGAAATCTGCCCGCTGCTGTACAAGATACGCGAGATCGAGCAGCGCCTGGACGGTAGCGGCGCACTCATCGACAAGGTGCATTCGCTCCGCGACCTGCGCTACTGGCACGAGCGCAACCGCGACGCCAAGGCCGCCCAATTCAACCGCATCAAGGCAGTGCTGACCGCCTGGGGCGACCCGGCGAAGACGATCGACGCGAACCTTGCCGCCAACCACAAGCTGATCCAGTCGCTGCCGTCGCTCACACCTGCGGAAGCGCTGCTTCAGGTGTTCATGAAGCTGATCCCGCTGCACCTTGCCATCGCGCCGCGGCCAATCAAGACCAATATCGATCCCAAATATATCGACCTGTGCGGCGAGTGCGACGAAGGCGTACCCGATGACTGCTGCGGGCCCGATGTGGGCGTGCTGAGCGCGCGCCAGCGGCTCACCGAGCCCCAAGCCTATATCGTTGATCCCGACGACTATTTCGACATTCTCTGCTGCCTTGCCACTGAGCGCTATCTGCCGGCCAAGGACCAGCTGGCCAAAGCCGAGTCCGACCTGGCCGGGGTCCAGGGAACGATCGATCGGCTGCAGGCCGAGCTCGAGCGCCGCAAGAAGAGCGTGTTCGATGACTATCGGGGCAGCATCGCCACCCCGATCGAGTGCGACAAATACAAGAAGAAGGACGGCGACGACTGCGGCTGTGACGGCGACGACAAGCCAGCCGTCGACCCCACCGTGCGCTGACCTGAAAGCGGAGGTCCGACATGCCCGAATATCTGCATCCCGGCGTCTATATCGAAGAGATCGAGCGAGGCCCGCGTCCGATCGAAGGCGTCCCGACCAGCACCGCGGCCTTCCTTGGCGAAGCCGAGCGCGGGCCGATCGAACCGATCCTCGTGACCAGCTACAAGGAATATCAGCGCTGGTTCGGCAATGTGTTCGCGCTGAACAAGTTCCTGCCTTATTCCGTCAACGGCTTCTTCGAGAATGGCGGCAAGCGCGTCTTCATCTGCCGGCTGGTCGGCCAGAACGCCACGACTGCACAGGCCGGGTTCGGGGACAATTTTGTGCTCCGCGCCGCGGGTCCCGGCAGCTGGGGCCGACGCGTCTTCGCCCGGATCGATGACAGCACGACCAAGAGCCCCGATGCCGGCGGGACGCCGCAGCCGGTGGGCTTCCGGATCCGGCTCGCTTACTGGTCGACGACACTGCCGGACTTCGAGCCCTTCGATGCGTTCGATCCCGTCAACAACAGCACCGTGCCGCGCCCCACCTACACCGAGGATTTCGACGACCTCGTCACCGACGAGAGCTCACCGGATTTCTATGGCAAGCGCTTCCCGTTCGTCGACCTGGAGAAGGGCGAGAAGAAGGAGGGACCCGACAGTTCGGCGCTGGCCGTGCTGGTCCGCAACATCGGCGCGCTGCAGGGCGCCAGGCCCGAAAATGGGGCCACTGCTTTCACCGAAGGCGGCGAGGATGACGAGGTGCCGCTCGGGCCCGACGACTATGACGGCCTGCCGGCGGAGACGCGCACCGAGGCGCAGGGCCTCGCGGCGCTCGAGCTCGACCCGTATCGCGACGTGGCGCTCGTTTATGCACCCGACGTGTCGACGGATATCGCGCTCAAGATCATTGGTCATTGCGAGCGCATGAAGTTCCGCTTCGCGGTGCTCGACAGTCCGAAGGGGCGAAACAACACGACCGACCTCGACCCGCGCACGACGATCGCCGACACGCAATATGCGGCCTTCTACTACCCTTGGATCGTGATCTCCGACCCGAGGACGGGCGCGCGCAAGCTGGTTCCGCCGGGGGGGCATTCGCTTGGCGTCTATGCGCGCACCGATACCGATCGCGGCGTCTTCAAGGCACCTGCCAACGAG
This sequence comes from Sphingobium sp. FW306-1B-F04DB, assembly GCF_058781925.1. NCBI lineage: Bacteria > Pseudomonadati > Pseudomonadota > Alphaproteobacteria > Sphingomonadales > Sphingobiaceae > Sphingobium > Sphingobium sp. FW306-1B-F04DB. Next base: position 55,398 of record NZ_JBYSXE010000015.1, read on the forward strand.
ACGCTGCGCGGCGTGCTCGACCTCGAATATGACATCAACGACCAGAAGCAGGACGACCTGAACCCGAAAGGGGTCAATGTCATCCGGCGCTTCCCGGGACGCGGCATCCGCGTCTGGGGTGCGCGCACGCTCACGTCGAACGCGCTCTGGAAATATGTGTCCGTAAGGCGGCTCTTCATTTTCCTTGAAAGGTCAATTTATGAGGGAACTCAATGGGTTGTGTTCGAACCCAACGACCCGCGCCTATGGGCGCGCGTCACCGATACGATCCGGCTGTTCCTTCGGACACAGTGGCGGCTGGGGGCGCTGTTCGGCCGGACCGAGGAGCAGGCGTTCTTCATCACCTGTGACGAAACCGTTATGTCTCAAGATGATACCATGAATGGTCGCCTAATTGCAGAGATAGGCATTGCGCCCGTCCGCCCTGCCGAATTCGTCGTGTTTCGCATTTTCCAGCACACCGCTGAAGCGCAGCGTTAGGAGGTGAGCCATGGCAACGCGCATCGATCCGATCCGCAATTTCCGCTTCCAGCTTGAAATCGACAACGTCACCAAGGCGGGGTTCAGCGAGGTCGCGATCGCCGAGACGACGGTCGAGGCGATCGACTATCGCGAGGGCACCGATCCGCCGCATGTCCGCAAGCTGTCCGGCCTCACCAAATACGGCAACATCACGCTGAAGGCCGGGATGACGACCGGCGCCAACTCGCTCGAGCTGTTCAAGTGGCACAATGACATCTCAAGCGGCCTCGTCAGCGAGCGCCGCCGCACCATGGCGATCAGTGTGTTCGACGAGAGCGGCAAGACCGAGTGCGCACGCTTCGTCATCTCCGATGCCTGGCCCGTCAAATACGACCCGAGCGACCTCAACGCCAAGGGCAACGAGGTGGTGATCGAGTTGCTCGAATTCGCCCACGAAGGCTTCGAACGTGTCAAATAGGAGGTGACCCATGGGTATGCATCCGGCTTTCCAGACCGAAATCGAGTTCGAGCTTCCCAAGGGCTATGTCGATGATTCCGGCACGCTGCATCGTAAGGGCGTGATGCGGCTTGCCACCGCCGCTGACGAAATCCTGCCGATGCGTGATCCGCGCGTGCAGGAGAACGAAGCTTATCTGCCGATCATCGTGCTCGCGCGCGTGATCGTGCGGCTGGGGTCGCTCAAGGACATCCACACCGGCGTGATCGAGGGCGTCTACGCCTCCGATCTCGCCTTTCTCGAAGAACTCTATGCCGGGTTCAACGCAAGCGGCGACGTCATGCCCGAGCCCGGCATGAAGGCGAATGGCGGGCATAGCCTGCAAAGGATCGCCGCCCTGGGGGAAGCATGAGGGCCTATCCCGTGAAGTCGCTGTACGAGGAGATGGCCTTTATCGCGCACCATTTTCACTGGTCCCACAGCGACCTGATGCAGCTCGACCATGGCGAGCGCCGGCGCTGGTGTCGCGAGATTTCTGCGATCAATCGCCGGCTCAACGGCAATCCCGCCAACCCGTTCGACGTCTGACGAGGCAGTATGAAGCGGCATGACCCCCTTCGCGGTTTCCGGTTTCTCGTCGAGATCGAGGGACTGACGAGCGCGGGCTTCCTGCGGGTGAAGGGTCTGCAGCGCGAGGTGAAGCACGAATCCTATCGCGAAGGGGGCGTCAACGATTACGAGCACAAGCTGTTCTCGCAGGTTTCCTATCCGGTGGTGGTGCTCGAACGCGGGCTCGTGCTGGAAGACCTGTGGCAATGGGCGTTCGCCGCCTCGCAGGGCGAGATCCGGCGCAGAAATGTCTGCATTCGTTTGCAGAACGAGGCCGGTGAGAAGGCATGGGCCTGGCAGCTCGACTGGGCGATCCCGGTCAAATGGTCGTGCTCGGACCTCGATGCCAATTCCTCGCAGGTCTTGATGGAAAGCCTCGAGCTGGCCCATCACGGATTGAGGAGGGCCGCATGAAACTGGCAAGTCGCGGCCCTTGCCGGATTCAGCCCCGCCGGCGCTGGCGGCAAAAGGCAGCCGCGGTTCGCACCGGTTGGGCGTCCATGGGTCTGAACTGGCGGAGAGGGCGGCGCGACCGGCCGCGCACCGCGATGTTCCCGCGCCAGACGATCGCGTTGCAGCTTTGGGCGGCGCACTTCCATCTACATTTCAGACTGGCCGGCGGGACGCGCGCGAGTTGGCTCCCTATGCCCGTTCCGCCATTGCCATACTTGGCTGGCGCGAGGCAGAGGTCACGGTCCAGCGGCTCGCATACCGCCAATCTGACGCTCTTGCGGACGCATTCGTTCCACTCGTCGCAACACACTTCAAGGCTTCTTGACCGCGAGCTCGTGACGCGCCGGTGCTCGTCGCAGGAGCTGGCCTTCCGGACGCCGATGGCGTCGGCGCATTGGGCACAGCCTTTTCGGACGCGGGCGATCTCGCGCGCAGTCGGCCATCCATGGCGGCCAGCTGGCAAGGGGCGGCAGAGTTCCGGACCCGCCCCAGGCGCCGGGGAACATCTGAGCCGGGTGCGAGCGCTCGATCCGGCCGCACTTGAGTCCAGGACACGGCGCAAAGTTGCAGTGCATCGGTCGGTGAGCCCGATCACCCTGAACGCACCGCCCATCATCTCCCGTCCCCCACGCGCGCCTGAGCTGGTCTGGCGTGTACAGGCCGAAGAGCGGGCGTTCGAGGCCGTTGAAGGTTTCGTCCGTGGCCCGGCTGCGGCGGCTTTGCCTGCGTCTGCGGCAAGGGCGGCGCCGGACTGGCAGCCGCTGGGGGCATCCGGCACCCAGCCCGCACCGTTCGACCCGGCCTGGGCGGATCGCATCGCCGAAGACGTGATCAGCCGCGTCGAGCGGCGCGCGCGCATCGAGCGGGAACGCAGGGGAGTTTGACGCGCCATGGCGAAGCCTCAGCTTGTAAAGGCGACGATCACCGTCCTTGACGGCGCCGACAAGGGCAAGGTCATCACCGTCCTGTTCAACCCGGCCGAATACAGCATCGACCGCGCGAACAGCTATAAGGCGACTGCGATCCCCGGGCTGGGCTCGCCGATCCTCCAGTTCGTGAACGGCGAATGCGACCAGCTCGGCATGGAGCTGTTCCTCGACGATTATACCGATCCCGACGGCCCCACCTCGCTCCTGAAGAAGGAGAAGGACCCGGTGGCCAAGCGCCTCAAGGACATAGCGCGGCTGCTCGAGATCGATCGCGACCTGCACGCCCCCGCGCCGGTGCGTTTCAACTGGGGGCCGATGGAATTCGCGGCGGTCATCGAGAAGCTCGGGCGCAAGATCACCAAGTTCCACCCCGATGGCTCGCCCGCGCGCGCGACGCTCAATGTGAGCTTCAAGGAATATCGTACGCTGCGCCAGCAGCTCGAACGCCCGCGGCGCGAGTCCGCCGACAAGACCAAGCGGCGCGTTGTCGTCGGCGGGGACAGCCTCTGGCTGATCGCAGCGCGCGAATATGACGATCCCAATGAATGGGTCCGTATCGCAGAGGCGAACGATCTCGACGACCCGCGCGACATCAGGCCGGGCGACTGGCTGGAACTGCCACCGATGGAGAATCCCGATGGAACTCTCGGCGCTCTCTAGCCGCTACGGCAACTTCTACGCGCCGGCCTTCACGGTGCGGCTCGGAAGCGACGACCTGACACGCGACCTGCTGCTCGCGGTGAGCCAGGTCGAGGTGGACCTGGTTCTCGGCGCCGCAGCGCGCTTCAGCTTTACGATCGTCAATTCCTACAGCTTCAAGTCACATGCCTTCGAGACCGGGCGCGGCGCCAGGGTCGTGGATCTGCTCAAGTTCGGCGCCGAAGTGAGCATCGGCATGGGCTATGGCGACGCCAAGACGGTGCCGTTGATGGCAAGCGGCGTGATCACTGAAATCACCACCAATTTCCCCGAAGCGGGAACGCCGGAGCTAGCGATTTCAGGCTATGATCACGCCTTTCCGCTCACGATCGGCAAGAACGCGCGCACGTGGACCAAGTCGCTCGACAGCGATGCGGCGCAGGAGATTGCGAGCTTCCACAATCTCAATTCGAAGATCGAGCGCACCAAGGAGCGCCATCCGCAGATCGAGCAGAACCAGGAAAGCGACTTCGAATTCCTGAAGAAGCTCGCCGAGCGCAATCATTTCGAGCTTTATGTCGACGAGAAGCGCATGCTCCATTTCGGCAAGCCCAACGATACGGCAGGTCCCGTCGTCCGCCTCGTCTGGGGCGAAGGGCTGCTCAGCTTCAAGCCCGAGGCCAATCTCGCGGGCCAGATCGCGAAGGTCGAGGTCTATGGCTGGGATCCCAAGAAGAAGCAGAAGATCGTCGGCGTCGCGACCGCCGGCGAGGAATCCGGCAAGGACGCCAAGGGCAAGAGCGCGGGTGACCGGCTCAAGGCCTTCGTCAAGGACCCCTCCAAGCAACCCGTGCTTCGTCTGCGCCAGCCTGTCTTTTCGAAAGCCGAAGCCGAAAAACGGGCCAATGCGGCGCTCAACGAACGCGCCAAGCAGTTCCTGACGGGCGAGGCGGAGGCGATCGGCCTGCCCGATATCAGGCCCGACCGCAACGTCCAGTTCGACAATCTCGGCGCCCCGTTTTCAAAGACTTACTACGTCCAGCAGGCGACCCACAAGATCGACGGCAATGGCTATCGCACACGCTTCAAGGTCAAGGAGACGACGCTGTGAATATGATGGCGAACGTCGCGCGCGAAACCGAACACGAAGCCGGCGGCGTGGTGAAGGGCGTCGCCATCGCGCTCGTGACGCAGAATGACGACCCTGAGAAGCTCTGCCGCGTCAAGGTGAGATATCCCTGGCACGACAAGCCGAGCGAGAGCTACTGGGCGCGGCTCGCAACGCCGATGGCCGGAGCCGAACGCGGGCTGGTGCTGATCCCCGAGGTCGGGGACGAGGTCCTGGTCGCATTCGAGCGCGAGGACCTGCGCTTCCCCTGCGTGCTCGGCGCGCTCTGGAACGGCCAGGACAAGCCTCCAGTCGCCAACAGCGACGGCAAGAACGACAAGCGGATGCTCCAGTCGCGCAAGAAGCATTACCTGCTCTTCGACGATGGCTCGAAGGGCGTGGTCGAGCTCGCGCACGAAAAAGGCCGCAAAGTCGTGTTCGACGACGACGGCATCGTCCTGCAGGACGAGAAGGGCAACAGCGTCAAGATCGACAGCAACAGCGGCGCGATCACGATCGAGGCGACGGGCAGCCTCAAGATCAAAGCGGCGACTGTGTCGATCGAGGCCACGGGAACGCTCGATCTCAAGGCGACGGGGACGCTCGGCGTCCGCGGCGCCCTGGTCAACATCAACTGAGGCGGAGGCGGCGGATGGGACAAATGGCGGCACGGCTGGGCGACCAGACGGGGCACGGCACGTCGCTGGGCCCGGGCCCGGGTTGTCCGACCGTGATGATCATGGGGCAGCCCGCATGGCGCGCCCTGTCCGACACCCATGTCTGTCCGCTCGTAGACGGCGTGAAGCCGCATGTCGGTGGCGTCGTCGCGGTCGGCAGCGGGACCGTCATGATCGGCGGGCTCCCCGCGGCGCGGCAGGGCGACATGGTGGTCGAGGCGGGCGCGCCGAACCCGATCGTGCTGGGCGCAACAACGGTAATGATTGGATAGCGGCAATGGAGGAGCGCAAGGACTTTCTCGGACGGGGCTGGGCGATGCCGGTGGATGTCGATCCGCGCACCGGCCTGATCGCCACCGCCGCCTATGAGGAGGACATACGCCAATCGATCCGCATCATCCTCGAGACCGCACCGGGCGAGCGTGTGATGCGGCCCAATTTCGGCTGCGGAATCCACGAGCTGGTGTTCGAGGCGATCGACAGCACCGCGATGCAGCGGATCCGCTCGGAGGTCGAGGAAGCGCTGCGCCGCTACGAGGCGCGCGTGGATCTTCTCGATGTCGCCGTCGATGAGGACGCGACCTCCGAAGGCATGCTTATGGTCGAGGTCGAGTATCGGGTGCGCCGCACCAATCAGATCGGCAACCTCGTCTTTCCCTTCTACTACCGCGAGGGAGGGCAGCCATGAAGCTCCCCAAGGCACCGGGGCTGGAAAGCCGGCGCGCCGCAGACTTTGAGCGAGAGTTCAGCAAGCGCGCGCACGCCTGGCTCCCGTCCTGGAGCCTCGACGGGAGCGAGCCCGACTTCGGACTGGCGCTGCTGCGAATCGCCGCGCGCTTCAGCGCCGAGGTTGGCGAACGGCTCGACCGGGCGGGCGAGAAGATGGCGCTCGGCTTCCTCGACTGGCTCGGAATGCGCGCCGAAGCGGCGCGGCCCGCGCGCATGCCGGTCGCCTTCAAGCTCGCCGAGACCGCGCGCGACCCGGTGACCGCGCCCCGTCCAGTCAAGATGCAGGTGGACGCCGCGGGCTCGACGGTCACCTTCGAGACCGAGACCGACATCCGCGTCGTGCCCGGCACGCTCGACATGGTCATCGGAGTCGATCCGGCCAATGACGCCTATTATCTGCCGCCGCCGGGCCTCAGCAGCCTCGAGCCGCTCGAACCGCTGCCTACGCAATGGCTGCTCAAGAATTTTGCGGCGCCCGGATCGACCTTGCTCCAGCTCGATCCCGGACTTGGACTGTCCGAAGGGATGCTGATCGAGATCGAAGGCGCTCAATATGAGATCAGGAAGGCGAAGGACGATCTCGTCACGATTGAGCCAGGAGTACCGGAAGGCGGGGGCCTCGACAGCGGCACGCCGGCGAGGAAGGTCACGGCGTTCTATCCGTTCGACGGAGCGTCGCGCAATCGCCAGGAGCATATCCTGTATATCGGGGATTCCGATCTGCTGGATGTCGAGGCGGCTGCAACGATCCAGGTGATTGGCCTGCCTGCGCTGGGCGAGGGTGTCGCGTGGGAATATTGGGGCAAGGACGACAAGGCCGCGGCGGAGGATTCCGATCCGCGCTGGCGGGCGTTCGAGAGCGCCGAACAGGATGGCGCCGGGACTGTCGGCCTTGCGAAGCCGAAGGGCTCGATCGAACCGACCCAGATAGGGCCGGCCGAGGCGCGCTGGATCAGGGCGCGGCTGACGAAAAGCGAGGCAATGGTCGCGGCCGACGGGGTGGAGCTTTGCATCAATCCGCGCAAGAATAAGGACGAGCCGCCACCCGCGCTGAACGATCCGGCGCTGCGCAGCCTGCTCCCGCCGGTGGAGGTCATCGTCAACACGACGCCTTCGCCGAGCAGCAATTTTTACGTGCTGGGCCGCGAGCCGCGGCTGTTCGACACGCTCTACCTCGGCAGCGCCGAGGCGTTCTCCAAGCCTGGCGCGACTGCGTGGGTGCAGTTCGATCTCTCCGACGGCGTCTTCAACGCGATGGCAACCTTCGACGGTTTCATGGTCGGCAAGGTGCTGGCCGGCGTGGACAAGAGCGGCGCGCTCCATCTCTTCAGCATCGGCGCGAACGGCGAGCTTGAGCGCCTGGCCGGGCGACAGCCGCTGCAGCCGAACCCGCAAGACGCGTCCGGCAACGCAAGGGCCGATGGCACGGGGATCCGGTTGACGTCCTCGGGTCTCCGGCCGGCGATGTGGCGTGAAGGGTTTGGCATGTCGGTGGCCGTTGTGGCCAAGGACCAAATCTGGGTCTGGACCGAAGCGCCGCCATTTCTTGGCCGGACCGGGTGGCAGTCCTGGGGCACGGTTCCGGCGGTGGACGATCCCAATGCACCCGTCGATGGATTGGTGGCCATCAAGGACGGCAGCGCCACGGCGCTCGTCGCGCTCAGGGGAGGGCAGCTGTTCAAGTGCAACGACAGCGCCAACCCCGATTGGGACCCTCTCGACCCGTCGCTGGCCACGAATGAGGAGGTGGTCGGCATCGCAGGCATCCGCGCAGAAGCGCTCGGCGTCGTTCCGGATCGCCTGCTCCTCATCGCAGAAAAGACGACCACGTCGAAGTGCGCGCTTTATTCCGTTACGGCCGATGGCACCGCCACATCCCTGCTTTCCAATATCGTCAAGGACGTCACACCATTTGGAATGCAACGGGCAGCTGGCGGCGTTGAGGTTGCCGCCGTTGAAGCGGGGACGCCCCGCAAGCTATTGGCGAGGTCCGGCGCCACGACGTCAACGGGTGATGTGGATCCGGTAGAGCTCGCCGCCGGCACGTCTATTGATGGCCATGTCGAAGCGGGTGCGCTCGTCCTTTATTGCAATGCCGTGCCGGCATCCGGCGCCTCTGTCCTGCTGGCATGGCTTCCGTTCGACGCGAAGCTCAAGACCATCGTATTTCAGGGCCTGAGCGATCCGGCCGGAAGCAACCCGGGCAGTCCGATTGCAGTCGGGCAGGCGCATGCCTTTCTGCCAGGCCGCGGCGCCGGCGAGGTCCTTGTGGCTGCACTGGGACACCGCTTCCGGTTGCTCGCCGGCGCCAACACGTTCAAATCCGCTCTCGCGCTGTCGCTGCCGGCGCCTGCAATCGCTCAGGGCGACGCGGTGATCGCAAAGTCCGGGCCGACAGGCTTCGAGCGGACAACGGTAGCGGGTGCGCTTCCGGCGACCGGAGTCGACAGTCTGGGCGGAACAGCCGTGTTCTGGCTGGATCGCTGGATCGATCTGGACACCCAGCTCCGCGACGTCTGGATCTTTCCAAGCTCAGTTACGACCCAGCAAGCTGACCTGCTATCCTCGACGGCAAGCACCAGCAAGCTTCAGCTTGCGAGCCCATTGGCTGACGGCACCGCCCTCATCGTCGCTGTCGGCACCGGTGAGGAGATCGTCGAGATCGTATCGATCGACGCCGGCGATCCGCTCAAGGTCACGGTCCGGCCGAAGCTCAGCGCTGGAATCAGCCCGCCTCCGCTCGACTATCGGGCGGCGACCGTCAACTTACAGGGACAAATTCTCCCGAGCCTCAAGCTCGACCCGTCCAACAACAATTGGGCCATGAACCTGCTTGGATCCGCCGATCTGTACTTTCCAGGGCTCGACCCTGTGCGCCAGCACCCGGTCGCGATCGCGCCTGACCCCGCAGACCTGAACCGCCCGCAGTGGATCGCCCTCAAGGCGGCCTGGAACGGTGCGCCAGGCCCGACGGACTTCGTCGTCGACGCGGTTTTGTCCGGATGGAGGAGCACGGGCGCGGACAGCTCCTCCAACCCCGAACTGGCGTGGGAATATTGGAACGGGACCGGTTGGTGGCGGCTTCAGACGGACGAGGAGGGAACCGGCCATTTCCGGAACAGCGGCACAGTAAGGTTCGTGGTTCCCGACGATCTGCAGCCGGTCGATTGGGCGGGGAAGACGAACCACTGGGTACGCGCAAGGCTGATTGGCGGCGACTATGGTCGCGAGAAGGTGGTCGTCGTCACCGAACAGCTGGGCGGCGGCAAGACGGAGCAGACGGTCAACCGCACGACCGAAGGAATCCAGCCGCCCTATGCGCTGGATGTCCGCATCGCCTACGCCGTCGACGAATCCATCGCACCTGCCGTCCTGCTGACCTGGGATAGCGGGACGCTGCGCGACCAGAGCGATGCCAATCGCACGCGGGGTGCCGAAATAGAGGTCTTCACGCCGCTCGGCGTTGCCCTCGCCCGCTTCGAGGCGGCTGCAGGAGAGGCGACGGGGGAGGGGGAGACCGCGGCCGCCTGCGTCCCGGACTGCGATTGCCCTCATGGGACAGCGAGCATGTCACAGGCCAGGGCAGCGGCGACACCGGCAGCACCGTTGGATTCGGAAACCCCACCGCCGTTGGGCCGGCCCGCGCTCTATCTCGGTTTCAACGCCAAGCTGCTGGGCGAGCCGATCAACGTCCTCCTCTCGGTCCTCAGGGAAGCAGCCTATGACCGCATCGCGCCGCTCAGGGTCGATGCGCTGATCGGCAATCGGTTCGTGCCCTTGGTCGCTGCGGACGAGACGCGCGCGCTCGGCGAGACCGGGCTCATCAAGATGGCGTTCAGCGCGGAGCCGACCAAGGCCGAGCTGTTCGGCCGAACTCTCGCCTGGGTACGCCTGACGCCGAGCGGAGCCGGCGCTGAATGGAAGCCGTCGCTCGCCGGCGCCTATCTGAACGCGGTGTGGGCCCGTTCGGCCGAGACGATGACGCGCGAGCTGATCGGCTCGTCCTCGGGCCAGCCCGACATGACCCTCGCGCTTGCGCGGCCGCCCGTGCTGAGGGGCAGCCTCGAGCTGAGGGTGAGGGAACCGCTCGGTGCGGAAGAGCGCGACGCGCTCGGCGCGCAGAGTCCCGGGTTCGTGAAGAGCGATGTCGAGGATCTGCCGGGCGACTGGGTGCTGTGGAGCCAGGTTGACGACCCACTCTACTGCGGCACCCTGGATCGCGTCTACGCGCTTGACGAGGCAACAGGAACGATCCGCTTCGGTGACGGACGGCACGGAATGATCCCGCCGGTCGGCGCAGACTCGATCGTGGCGTTCAGCTATGAGCGCGCCGACGCCGGCTCGGGTGGCATCGTGCCCGCGAACTTCGTTGCGGCGAGAACCGAACTCAATCTCGTGACCGCGGTCGAAAGCGTCGAAACCGTCTGGGCGGCCGATCGCTCCGCGGGGGGCGTGGCCACCGAGACCGCAGATCGCGTGCTGCAATTCGCGCCCGCCAGGCTCCGCCATCGCGGCCGCGCGGTCTCGGCGCACGATTTCGAGGAGCTGGTCTGGCAGCGATCCGCAGAGGTAGTGCAGGCGCGCTGCTTCGTCGGGAACGGACGAGTCCGGCTCGTCGTCGTGATGCGCGGCAAGGACCCGGCCCCCAGCCAAGCGCAGAAGCGGGAACTGAAGCGCATGCTGCTTGGCCTCGCACCGCCCACGCTGGCCAGCCCCGGCGCACTGACCATCGAGGGACCGAGGGTCAGAAGGCTCCGCGTCGCGCTCAGGCTTCGCGTCGCGACGCTCGACGTCGCGGGCGCGGTTGCCGACGAGGTCAAGACCCGGCTGTCGGCCTATTTCAACAGCGAACGCGGTGGCGATCTCCACGATGGCTGGCCGCTCGGCGCCAGCCCGCGCGAGGACGACGTCGCCCAAGCGCTGCTCGATGTCGAAGCGCTCGAGAGCATAATGTCGATCGAGCTGGTCGAGGTGGACGAGGAGGACCGCGAGAGGCCCTGGCCGGCGAGTATCGGGTCGCGCGAGCTGGCGATGCTGGCGGATGAGGGCGTGCGCATCGGCTTCGACGTGCTGGAGGCGGTGGAATGAGCGCGCTCGCCCCCAGGCTGTTCAACCGCCGCTATGGCGACCTCGTCCAGATCGGGCGGTCGCGGCTTCCGGGCCTCGCGCCCGAATGGACCGATCATAACGCGCACGATCCCGGCATCACGCTCATCGAGCTGCTCGCCTGGGTGGCCGAGGCCCAGCTCTACTCACTCGCTCGCACGCGCCGTGACGAGCGCCGTGCCTATGCCGCGCTCATGGGCATCGCTCCCAATGGTGCGCGCCCGGCGGGCGGCCTGATCTGGCCCGATCATGACGATCCCGATTCTCCCGCCGGCACGATGCAGCGCTCGATGATCATCGAGCCGGACGCCGCCGTTCACATGAGAAAGGCGGACACCCCGGTCTTTCATCCGACACATCGCCTGTTGTGGATGCCCGCGCGTATCACCGCGTTGGAGAGTCGTCTCGCTGACGGAACGACTGGTAACCATCTCATGGCCAACCGCCGCGGTGGGCCGGCGTTCCAGCCTTTCGGTGCGGGCGACGGCCGCGGTGCGATGCTGAGCATGGCTTTGGCGGCGACGGGTTGGGCGCCGCTGATCGAGTCTCGACGCCCCCGCGATGCGCGACTGGTCATCGGCGTCCGTACCGATCCGTCGCGGTCTGAAGGCCGGGGAAAAGCCAGCGGCGCGGGCTCGCCGCTCGAAGTCCAGCTCCTCACCGAGGACGGGCAGTTCCCGCTGCCGATCGTCGAGGACACGACACGCGGCCTGCTGCGCACCGGTGTGCTCGTGCTCGATGCGTCGGCCGTCCAGGGCTCGCCGACCGCCGCGACAATCGAATTCCGCGCGCCCAACGGTCTCGATCGCGCGCCGCAGATTCTGCGCATCGAGCCCAATGTCCTGCCGGTTGTCCAGCGCCGCGCGATTGCTGACCGCCTCGACGCGAACGGTCTACCCGATCAGCAGTTCGACCTTGAAACGCCCGGCCTGGAGTTTGAGCCGGGCACCGATCCCGTTGCAATCGAGATCGAGCGGCTGGGTGGGGCCGAACTGTGGACGCGGTGCGAACGGCTTGCCGATAACGGTCCCGACGACCGCGTCTTCGCGTTCGATCCGGTCGCCGCGCAAGTCCTTTTCGGCAACGGCGTCAATGGCGCGGTCCCGTCCGCCGAAGCAACCATCACCGCGCGCTATTCGGTCTCGGAAGGCGCAAACGGCAATCTCGCCGCCAACCGGAAATGGACCGTGAAGGGCTTGGCTGGGACGTTCGGAATCAATCCCGATCCCTTCAGCGGTGGCGAGGATTCGCCTGGATGGGTCGAGCAGCGTCGGGCCGCGCGGACGGCGTTCCGGGAGGGTCATGCCCTTGTCAGCTCCGCCGATTTCGAGGAAGCCGCCCGCCGGGTCCCCGGGCTCGACGTCGCACGCGCCTGGATGATGCCCCCGTCGCCGGGCGATCTGGCGAGGGGAACAATGCGCTTGGTTGCCATGCAGGCCAGGCAGCAGGGCCGCGAGCCCCGATCGATCCCCGAGACACAGCGCTGGCTGGAGGCGGTCCGCCGCGCGCTGGCACCGCGCACACCGCTGGGATCGCGGATCGAGGTTGTGGCGCCTCGCTATGTCAATTTTTCGGTTCGCGCGCGCATTGAACCCGAGGCGAAGACCGATCCGGCCAAGGTCAGGAAAAATGTCCTCGATGAGCTGGCGCGGCGCCTGACGTTGGTCAGCGCAGCGCCTGGCATTCGGCAGCGGCCCTTCGGCCTGCCCGTCACGCGCCACGATCTTGCGGCCTGGATCCAGACGCTGCCCGATGTGCGTCGTGTTGTCGAGCTGACTATCCTTTCGGGCGACGGGACCACGCTGAACGAAGTTACTCTGCCACGTAGCGGGCTGCCTCGCATCGATCTCGATCGCTCGGGCGTGGAGGTCGTCCGCGCCGGGACGGGGGAAACACCGTGAGCGCCCCGCTCCATCCCGGATTCCGTTTCGCGACCGAAGCGCAGTGGGGCTGCTGCATTTTCGTCGGCGCTGACCGCAGGACGGCCGAGGCGCGCAAAGGCCTGCGGCCGTTCGCACCCTATGCAACGCCACCGACCCGCTTCGCAACGGCCGGCGCCCACGCCCCTGCGATCACCGACACAAGCGAGATTCTCTGGCGCGACGACGAAGGAAAGCTCCAGCGCCTGCCGTGGAGTGAGAAGTTGCCGCAGTCCGTCGAGGCGGCGGCCGCCATCGCCACGGCACGTCGGTTGGTGGCAACGCCGAGCGCCTTGTGGGCCGCGGGCGAGGCGGGGCCCCTCAAGGCGTTCGACATCGCTGGCCTCGCTCGCCAGCTTGTCGCCGATCTGCCCGGCCAGCGCGTGCTCGACTTTGCGGGCGACGGCCATGACGGCATCTATGCGCTGACTGGCTCGGGCGAGGCACTCTGCATCGTCCATATCGACTATGCCGGAAACGCGATCGCGTGCTTTGACGCGCCGCCGGGCGCATCGGCGCTGGTGTTTCTCCTGCGCGCGGAAAGGCTTGTCGTCCTGGCGGCATCAAGGCTCCACTGGTTCGATCCGGACACCGGGCAGCAGCTCTTCTCGATCGCCATCGAGCATCTTCGCCCCTGCTTCGATCCGATCGCGATCGGCAGCGACGGGTGCTCGCGGCTCTTCGTGGCCGGGCGGGACGGCAAGCCCGCCGGCGCCCGCTCCCGCGTGCTCACGATAGAGTCCGACGGCAATCTGCTGGGAACCATCTCGCTCGAAGGCACGCCGACCGGCGTCACTGCGGATCGCGCGCATCTCTATGTAACGACGGCCGAGGGCCTGCTCCGCTTCGACCCGGCGATCACCGTTCCTCAGGGGGCGGGCGAGGTGCGCGCCGAACTATTGACCCCCATGCTCACATCGCCCGCCGAAACGGCGCAGCGCTGGACGCGGATCGAGGCGAACGCGGTGCTGCCGGCCGGCTGCGCGATAGAGATCAGCTTTGTCTCGACGGCGGACAGGGAGCTGCGAGACAGGATCGCGGCGCGGCTGGCGGACCGCTCGGTTCCGCCAGGGCAGCGTCTGGACGATTGGCGCCGCGAGGTCGGCGGGCTGCGCCGCATCTCCTTCCATGGCGAGGACAGCGAGCCGGGCGAGGCGACGATGCTGGCGGCGCCGCTCCACGATGTCCGCGATCCCTGGCTCTGGGTCCATATCGCGCTGATCGCGTCCCCGGGGGGCCAGATCCCCGTGCTGTCCGAATTGAGCGTGCTCTATCCCGGGCCAACGCTGATCGAACACCTTCCTGCCATCTACAGGAGCGGCGAGTTCGAGCCGGGCAATTTCGTGCGCGGGCTGGTCGGTGTGCTCGAGGCCACGACGCAAGGCCTCGACGCACGGATCGGCCGACTTGGGCGGAACATCCACCCGCAAACCGCGAGCGACGAATGGCTCGACTATGTCGCCCGCTGGCTCGGCCTACCCTGGGACGATGCACTTTCGACCGCGCAAAAGCGCCGGATCGCAAGCAGCGGCACGGCCATAGCCAATGGCTATGGCACGCGCGCCGGGCTCGAGGCGCTGCTCGCGTGCCTCATGCCCGAAATGCCGAAGCGCTTCCGCATCGTCGACACGACCGCCGAGTTCGGGCTGGCTACGCTCGGCGGTGGACGGTGCGGTGGCAGCCGGCTTCCCGCCATCCTTGCGGGCCTGCCCGCGACCGCGACCGAGCTTGGCAACAAGGCGATCCTCGGCGTGGCGCGATTGCCCTGCGAGGGCGCTGAAAGCGAGTCTTCGCGGCTTGTGGGGCATATTCGCGTGGACATCGCTGCCGATGCGGCGGAGCAGCGGGCGTGGTCGCCCTGGCTGCGCACGCTCATTCGAAGCGTCTTGCCGGCGACCACCCGCGCCGAGCTGCGCTGGCTCGCCAGGGCCGCGTTTGGCGGCCCGGGCGAGCTCGGCGACGGTCTCAGTCTCGAAGGCGACCCGGTCGCGCATCTCGGCACCGATGCAGTTACCGGGGTGGCGCGGCTGGGCGGTCAGGCGCGCACCGCGCTTCCGCAGCATCTTTCGGGCGATTCTCCACTGCAATGATCGAGGCATCAGACGCGAGGACAGGAGCATGAACATACACACGACCAAGCCGGCATCCTCAAGGGTTCGATCCTTGCCTCGGCAATGCTGCGGCGATGAATGCCCGTCGGGAAGCCGCAACAACTACTTCCTTGGCAAGCGCCTGACGCCTGCCGGCTACGAGCTGGAGCAGGAATATCTGATCGGACGCCGGCGGCTCCTCAATCGCGCCATCCACGGATGGGGCGTGGTCCATGGATTCGCGCTGGCCGTGAAGGACGCCACCGCAACTGACCTTGAGGCAGGCGAGCTGCGGATCGGCGAGGGGCTCGCCCTCGATCGGCTTGGACGCGAGCTGGTGCAGGCGAAGAGCGCCACACTGACGCTCGACAACCTGCTCATCCTCGATGCTGATGGAAAGCCGGTGCGCGCCGATGGGCGCGAGCTCGACAGCCGGCTTTCCGGACTGAAGCACAGTGAGGACGATTGCTGGCTGCTAAGCGCGCATTACGCCGAGCAGAAGATTGATCCGGTGACGCTGAAAGGCCCCTGCGACTGCAAGCGCAGGGAATGGGACCGCACCTGCGAGACGATCGTCTATTCGCTGCGTTGGATCGGCTGCGACGCGTGCTGCGAGCCATATGAGTGCGCGCTTCGCTGCTGCTGCCCCGACAGCGAATGCTGCACCGAACGCGGCCCCCAGCGTAAGGAAATCGCCCGCCAGCTCGTTTTCCTGAAGGAGACTCTCGAAAGCGAGATCGAAATCGCGCGGTCCGAGGGACGATCTGACGCCGAGATCGAAAAGCTGAGAGCAAACAATGAAAAGCAGGTCGACTCGCTCCTCGCGAAGCTGCAGGAGCTGGAGCGGACGCTGCACGCTCGCGGCGGCTGCGCCTGCCTGTGCGAGCATCTGAGCGGGCTCGAGATCGGCGCCGACTGCGCGCGGCTGAGCGATATCGGGGATTGCACCGATGCCGATCTCGGCAATGGTGTCGCGCTCGCCTGCCTGAAGCTCGCCAGGGATGAAAAGTGCGATCGCTGGGCGATCGGCTCGATCCATGACGCCTGCGGCCCGCGCCGACTGGTCAAGCGCAACGATCTCCTCTTCGACCTGATCAGCGGCTGCGACGTCACCCGCATCGTCGAGACCGGCTGGTGGCGCTGGCACCGCCGCGATCAGCCGCCGGTTCCGTTCGACAGCTTTGCGGCAGCGCTCGGATGGGACGAAAAGCAACCCGACTACGCCGAATATCCGGCGCGCGATTTCTGGGTGCGATTTTCGCGTCCGGTGCGGGCCGACACGCTCGCGGCGGATTGCTTCGCCATGGCCGTGATGAGCGACCAGGCCGAAGGCTGCTGGAGGGAATATTACCGGGTCCCCATAGTCGCGGTGGACACCGATGTTTTCCCCCCGGAGAAAGGCGACCCACCGGACCATGTCCGGAGCGCAAGGATCGTCGTCAGCGGCGACTGGCTCAGGGACGGTGTCCGCGGCGATGGCAGCATCTTCCTCGAGGGTGAGACGCGCGTCGAAATCGAAGTGCGCGGCGACTTCATCGAGGATTGCAACGGACAGACCGTCGACGCCAATCCGCGTGGCCGTTCTTCCTTCCCGTCGGGAAGCGACGGACCGGGGGACTCGTATCTCTCAACCTTCACGGTCGCCCAGCGAATTCGGCCCAAACCAGTTTCGCGGCCGCCCGCCCCCAAGGGGCGCGCGCCGACTGCCACCTAAAGGAGCCATGCGATGAGCGCGAACGTCAACATCGTTGACCCGATCAAGGGCAACTCCACCCTCGTAAGGCCGCGGTTCAGCCCCGGCCTGTTGCTGCGCGACGACGATCTCCGGACGGGCGTCGACTATACGCGCGAACTCAGCCGGCTACTGTTCCGATCGCTGTTCGGGTGCGGCGTGGTCTGCGGGCTTGTGGTCGTGTCAAAAACTGCTTGCAACAAGCTGATCCTAGAGGTCGGCAGCGGCATCGCGCTCGATTGCCAGGGAGACCCAATCCATGTGCCCAGGCCGGTGCCGATCACGATCGACCCCAGCTGCGGCAAGGAAATTCCCGAGACGATGTGGGTCATTCTGTGCCGCACCGAAAAATGCTGCGCGCCGCGCTCTGCAATATGCGCGTGCGAGGATGACGATGACGCCGCTTCTGTATGCACGCGCGAGCATGACGGGTTCGAGATCCGCATCGTCAGCGAGGACCCGAGCAAATGCGCCTGCGGATGTCCATTGACCGAACCCAGAACACCCACGGGCGAGAAGAACCCGTCCGAGGGTTGCTGGTGCGTGAACCCGTGCTCGGATTGCTACAAAGATCACTATGCGGGCGAATGCAGCTGCGAATGCTCCGATTGTGACTGCGTGATCCTTGCCATGCTGAAAAAAGTCCGCCGCTCCGGGGCTAAGGACGACAACGGAGACAAGGAGATCGGGGAATGGAAGCCCTACCACAACGTCCGGCGCTTCGTTCGGCCGGTCCTGATGCGCGATCCTCAGGTGTGGAAAGAGCAGAACCCAGAGGTCGATCCTTGCAAGCGGCCTGACAGCAAGCCCGACACGAAGCCCAAGACGCCAAAGCTCGACGAACAGAAGCCCAAGAAGCCCGATCCCGGCACCTTGACGCCGGCTTAGGGAAGTCGACGTGGCGCACGAGCGCGCGCCAATACGCAAGCCTGCGGCGGTCGACCGGCGGCCGCCGGTCGCCGTCGTCCAGCTGAGTTCGGCGGCGGGCGCCGCGCATGCACCGGTCCCGGGTATCCAGGCGCGTGCGGTGAGCCGAGGCGCGCATTTGCCGATTTCGCGCTCGGCCGCCACTCCGGCGCCGGTTTCGGTCGCCGCCCCGGTCTGGGTCCAGTGCGCGCGCGTGTCTCACCCGAATGATCCTGCCGAGCGCGAGGCGACCGATACCGCGGGCAAGGTCATGCAGATGGGCAAACCGGCCACCCAGCCGGTGATCAAGAAGCCCGACGAGGAGCTGAAGAAGAAGCCTGTGGTGCAGCGGGCCGTTGCAGCGGGGGGCGGCGCTCCTCCTTCCTCCGTCGCCTCGATTGCGCCGATGGGCGGCGCGCCGCTTCCGCGGAGCGTGCGGAGCTTCATGGAGCCGCGCTTCGGCGCCAATTTCGGCAATGTCCGCATTCACACGGGCGAGGCGGCGGCGCAGCAGAGCGCCAGCCTCAACGCGCACGCCTTCACTATGGGCGAGCATGTCTTCTTCGGGCGCAACAAGTTCCAGCCCGAAAGCGCGGGCGGGCGCGAGCTGATCGCGCATGAGCTGACACACACCATCCAGCAGGGTGCGGTCATCCAGCGCAGCGCCGATACCACCGTGTCCCAGCGCACCGAGCCCCATGTCCAGCGCCTCGGCATAGGCGACGCGCTCGATTATTTTGCGGACAAGGCCAACTACATTCCCGGCTTCCGGCTGCTGACCATCGTGCTGGGAGTGAATCCCATCAACATGACCGCGGTCGACCGCAGCGCCGCGAACATCCTGCGTGCCATGCTCGAGCTCATTCCCGTGACCGGCGCGCTGATCGCGCAGGCTCTTGAAAGCCACGGCATACTCGCGCGCGTGGGCGCTTGGGTCGAAACGCAGATCCGTTCGCTCGGCATGGTCGGCGGGGCGTTCAAGGCCGCCATCACCAAATTCCTGGATACGCTCAGCTGGCGCGACATTTTCGACCTGGGCGGGGTGTGGGAGCGCGCCAAGCGCATCTTCACCGAGCCCATCGACCGGCTGATCGCCTTCGGCAAATCGCTGGTGACCGACATTTTGCGGTTCATCCGCGAAGCCATCCTGCTGCCGCTCTCCAAGCTCGCCGAAGGCACGCGCGGTTACGACCTGCTGAAAGCGGTGCTGGGCGAGGATCCGGTCACCGGGCAACCCGTTCCGCGCACGCCCGAAACGCTCATCGGCGGCTTCCTGAAGCTGGCGGGCCAGGAAGACATCTGGGAGAATATGAAGAAGGCCAACGCGATCCCGCGCGCTTGGGCGTGGTTCCAGGGCTCGCTCGCTGGCCTGATGGGCTTCCTCCGGCAGATTCCATCGCTGTTCGTGAAAGCGCTCAACGCGCTCGAGGTCGCCGACCTCATCTTTCCGCCCAAGGCCTTCATGAAGCTCGTCGGCGTGTTCGGCAACTTCGTGGGCGAGTTCGTCACCTGGGGTGCGAAGGCGGCATGGACGCTGCTCGAGATCATCTTCGACGTCGTTAGCCCTGGTGCGCTCAAATACATCAAGAAGACGGGCGCCGCGCTCAAGAGCATCTTCAAGAACCCGCTGCCGTTCGTCGGCAATCTGGTGAAGGCCGCCAAGCTCGGCTTCACGAACTTCGCGGACAACCTCCTGGGTCACCTGAAGGCGGGCCTGATCGACTGGCTGACCGGCTCGCTGCCCGGCATCTACATTCCCAAGGCCTTCTCGCTGGTCGAAATCGCCAAGTTCGTATTCTCCGTGCTCGGGCTCAGCTGGGCGAATATCCGCGCCAAGCTCGTCAAGGTAGTCGGCGAGACCGCGGTGAAGGCGATGGAAACGGGCTTCAAGATCGTGGTCACGCTGGTCCGCGACGGCCCGGCTGCGGCCTGGGACATGATCAAGGAGCAGCTTTCGAACCTCAAGGACATGGCGATCGGCGCCATTACCGACTTCGTCGTCGACATGGTCGTGAAGAAGGCGATCCCCAAGCTGATTTCGATGTTCATCCCCGGCGCGGGCTTCATCTCGGCGATCCTGTCGATCTACGACACGATCATGGTCTTCGTGAACAAGATCTCGAAGATCATCGAGGTCGTCACGGGCTTCATCGACTCGATCGTCGCGATCGCGGCAGGCCAGATCGGCGCCGCGGCGAAGCGCGTCGAGAGCATCCTCGCCAATCTGCTCTCGCTCGCCATCAACTTCCTCGCGGGCTTTGCCGGCCTCGGCAAGGTCGCCGACAAGATCATGGGCATCATCAACAAGATCCGCGCGCCGATCGACAAGGCGATCGACTGGCTGATCGGCTGGATCGTGAAGACCGCGAAGAGCCTGTTCGCGAAGATCACAGGCAAGGACAAGCCCGACACGCGTACACCCGCCGAAAAACAGGCCGATCTGGACAAGGCGGTTGCCGAGGCCGAAACGGCGATGGGCAAACCCGATGCGACACCCGCATCGATCCAGAAAGTCCTGCCAGCGATCAAAGCCAAGTACCGCCTCAAGGAGCTTTTGCTCGTCAAAGATTCAAGCGACGAGCAGCAAGAGACCGATCACATTGTCGCGGAGATCAATCCGAAGAAATCGGGGAGGCAGTTCAAGTTCAAGGGCGCCAAGCCCGAGGTCACGAAGGGCATCGAGCAGTTGCGCGCCTGGCTGACCAGCGCCCAGTCGGGCGGCAAGGTGTTTCACGGGTTCCTAGTCGGCGTCACCGCGCAGCTCACCCGCGCGGAGCAGTTGTTCAAGACCGGTCGTCTGGTCGGGGTCGAAGTGCAGTTCGACAACGACAAGGGCCGCATCGACCTGAAGCTCGTAAACCCCGCGCAGGTGACCGAATACAAGTTCTGGACGAAGGCTCACTATCTCAAGGACATCAAGAAGCTCGCCGATCAGCTCAAGAAGTATGTGAGGACGGGCAAGCCCGTGATTCTCGAGATGGGCGTGACGAAGACCGATCCGATCAGTATGGCGTTCGTGGAGACGACGCTGCTGAGCAAGCTAGAAAAGCACGGACTGACATTCGAAGGCGCTATGAACATCTACGAGCACGAGAACATGATCTCGGTAGGCATCGCCACGAAGAAGATCACGTAAGGAGGCGGCGCGGATGAACGATCAGGAGATCAGCGAGCTGATCCGTGAGCTGTGGCGGCCCACATTCGTCCTGGATGATGGTACTCGGCTCAAGCTGATGCCGGTCGACTGGCAGGCTATGTCCTCCGCGCAACGCGCGGTCGCCGTCGCGCAGATCAAGGAATTGTCCATCGAGCAGCTCAAGAAAACTATGGACGGAGCCCGGCTGCACATCGAATTCGGCGATGTTCCTCGCGAACTCGATGATGCGCTGACCGACATCGCAGGGGCGGACAACCCGGACTTCACTTGGGGTGTTCCACACAACGATCCTTGAGCGAAGCTAATTGAAGCTGCGCCCCAACATTTGCGCATTGCTCTCAGGGTAGTGGATAGAATTACGTAGCGGAATCCGTTGGCATTCGACGTATTTTTTGATTAGTTTTGGAACAAATATTCGCTCAAAAATCTAAAGCGCCGAGCACGGTCGGGTCCGAACGCTCGCGGAGTTTTTCGTTTGCCACCGCAAGCGGTGATGAGGGCCCATGAAGCTCGTGGTCGTGACCCCGATCCGGCTGTTCGGCGACGGTCTTGCCGCGTGCCTGCTTCATCACGACAAAATTTCGCTGCAGGCCGTCGTTTGCGATCTTTCCTCTTTGCGCGAAGCGCTTGGGAAAGACGCGACTGATGCCGTTCTCATCGACGTCACCCAGGGTATCGATCTCGATGAGGTGCGCGTAATCGCCCTGGAGTATCCGGAGATCGCACTGGTCGCGCTTGGCCTTCAGGAGCAGCGACAGAGCGTCATTCGCTGCGGGCGCGCCGGTTTTAGCGGCTATATCGACCGGAACGCGTCAGTCGAACATCTCTGTCGGGCGCTGCCCGATGCTGTCGCCGGACGCCTAGCATGCAGCCCGGAAATATCCGGCGGACTGCTCCGCGCATTATTTCGCATGAATCGGCATGATCAAGCGGAAGAGCCGGGCGAAGCTTTGACCCAGCGGGAAGGGCAGGTGCTTCAACTGATCGGGCATGGGATGTCCAACAAGGAGATCGCGCACAATCTCAATCTGAGCGTCGCGACCGTGAAACATCATGTCCATCATGTGCTTCAGAAGCTGAAACTGCCCGGCCGTGCGCACGCAATGCGACGGGTGCGGGAGGCACCCTGGATTGCCGCTTCACCACGCCCGGCGCAAAGCCACGAAACCGATCTGACGATGCCGCCCTGAACAGCTTGAAGCACCTCGCAAGGCGAGGTTTCAAAGGTCGAAAATCGATACGTCTCCGCTGATCTGTCGGGCGCATTTTTGAAAGGATCCAGTTGTATGCCAGGCGCGCCAACAAGCTCCGAACTCGATCTGAAGGTGTATGACGGTCTGAAAGACTTCGAGCATCACTTCAACAACATGGAGTTCGAGGTCCGGAAGATCGCGTCCGCCTGGATGCTTGCGATGTTCGGGGCGATCGCCTTTGTCGTGCGTGGCGGCCTGGCAGCGGGCGGGCTGATGGACGCCGCGCCGACCCTGTGCCTGATTGCGCTGTTCGGCAATATCGGCCTCATGACCTTATGGTCGCTCGACCAGCGTGTTTACCACCAGCTTCTGAATGCGGTGTTCCGTGCGGCAATCTACATGGAGCAGCGCCAGCCGCAGCTTCCTCCATTGCGTTCGTTGATGTGGCTCAACTCGGGCTCTCGCGGAATGGCGCGCTATCTGGGGCTGTTTTATGCAGCGCCGATGAGTGTCGCGGCTATCACTGGGTTGCTTGCAGCGTTTCGCACAAGCGCGGCCAACAGCGGTGCCCCCGGACTTCTGATCCCACTGGCCGCGGCGGCTGCGTTGCTCCCGCTCTGGGTGCTCCGGGACTGGTGGGCTCTGCATGTCCGGGCGCCAGCGCTGCGCGAAACACTGGCGGGGCCGGAGCTGGAGTCGCGGCCCGATTCCGAAGCGATTGCTAGGACGATTGCCCGTTGGACCGCGTCGCAGGATCACGTCGCCAAACGCTCGCGGGCCACTCCAATCTAGGTCGCATACCCATAAACAGGATACCCATTTGGGTGGCGGTGTGGTTCAGTATACCGGACGGGGGACTGGGGTGGCGTGCCAATTTCCTCAAGACGGCAGCCGGTGAAGGGCGCGAGGAGCACCATCCAGAACAGGGACTGTCAGGAATTTTGTGCGCGAGGCCAGTTTCGTTCATCAGACCGTGAACCTGTCGCCGAAGAGGACGGCGAA
>NZ_JBYSXE010000016.1:0-559 GCF_058781925.1 Sphingobium sp. FW306-1B-F04DB
ATCTGTTCGGATTCGACGAGCGTCAGGTCGACGGTGTGGCCCATCGTCCGGGCGATCGCCGCGGCCATCATCCAGCCTGCGGTGCCCCCGCCGGCGATCACGATTTTCTTAGGGGTTCGCATGCTGGTCATGGTCGCCAATTGCCCCTGCACTGCATCTCTTCCTCATCCCGTCGATCTCGCCGTATCGCCTCAATCGATCGGCGCACCCCTAATTTGGAAGCGCTTCCAATTGATTGGTAGACTGTCTGTTGTTGGTCCGTCAAGCCTGAGCAGTCAGTGATGTTTGGCGGTTCGCGAAGGACTGGATACCGGAGCCTTCGAGCCTAATCTGCGATGCGCTTCGAAAATTATGCACGGGAAATATCAAGAGCGAAGTGAGCACCGCCACGGTCTCTTAGACACAAACACCTAAGTGAATCGCGGACTTTCGGCCCTTATGAGTGTCAGTCGCCAAGGCCGCGATTGCGTGCGCTTGTATCGAAAATTTTGGATTGCCCTGTGATCGCCCATGCCCGAGGAATAGCGGAAAACGGCACCAATCCTGGCAAAATCTGGAG